>JABMQX010000449.1 GCA_013203085.1 bacterium
CTTCAGGACCCGTCCGATCTGGGCGTCCACGTGGGTAATCATGGCGTAGTAGGCGGCGATGTGCTCGCGAACGACCTCGGGGGTTCGGGGCCAGGGGGCGAGTTTCTCATCGCGAACCCTCATCTCTCCGTTGTCGAACGGGTGCTCGGGCATGAAATTCTTCGGCAGTTGAATCCTCTCCGGCGGGTACATGTCCGCGTACTCCTTCGGAGCCATGCGAGGGTCGTGCGGCGCCGTATAGGAGACATAGATCATAAACGGGTTTTCTTCCTTGTATTCCTTGAGAAACTTGATGGCCGCATCGCTGAAAAGGTTGCTGGAAAACTTCTTGCCGATGTAGCGATTCCTGCGAGGATACTCACCGGTCGGGTCGAAGTTGTTCACGGGCACCCTCAAGTGGTTGGACATTCCACCGAAGAAGATATTGCCCCCGTGGGTGAAAGACCGGGCGTATGGAGGGGCGCCATTGTGCCACTTTCCTGTGCCGAAGGTCCTGTAGCCGAGCTTCCGCAGCACTTCGGGGAAGGTTACGTGCTCGCGCGGAATAGTCCTCCCACCTTCGTGCAGGTGAAACAGGGTTCGGCCACTCATAAGCATGGCGCGACTGGGCATGCAGACTGCCCCGCTCATAGAGCCCATGATATATGCGTGGGTAAAAGTCGTACCGTTGCGGACGAGCTTGTCTATGTTCGGCGTTCTAATCTCGGGGTTGTTCAGGGCGTTCAGCGTGCTGAACCGCTGATCGTCAGTGAACAGGAACAGAATATTCGGGCGTTTGCCCCCGCCAACGGTCGTTTCCGACGCGCTAATCCACCCCGGAACACCGAGGGCTGCCGCTCCGAGGCTCATGGCTTTCAAAAAATCGCGTCTATTTATCTCCTTCATTTGAAGAACCTCCATTCAGTTCTCACAGATTGCACTTGGGACTGACTTTTGGTCCCCCTGGTCTCGGTCATCGTTCGGGCGAATCAACTGCGCTGGCTTCCTGTCGAACGCTCGCTGGCTATCCTGAGCGCTCATCGCGTGATGATGGACACATAACGGAAGTTAGACGTCAAGACCGGGGCTTTTTGGGATTCACCCCACCAGTCGAGTCGCTATACTGTTCCCGGAGACGTGCCAGCTCCGCCTTGAGCTGCTTGACAATGGGGGCGTATTCCGGGTTGCCGTAAACGTTCTTCAACTCGCTGGGGTCTTTTTGCAGGTCGTACAGCTCCCAGGCGTCAATGTCGCGATAGAAGTGGATCAGCTTGTACCGTTTGGTCCGCACGCCATAGTGCCTTTTCACCATGTGCGCCCCGGGATATTCGTAGTAGTGGTAGTACATGGACGTGCGCCAGTCCTTTGGCGTGTTGCCGTGGAGCAACGGGAGAGTGGAACGACCTTGCATTTCGGCGGGCTTGGCGACGCCGGCAAAGCTCAAGAATGTCGGGGCAAAGTCAAGGTTCAGGACGATATCATTGTTGACCGAGCCGGCTTTGATCTCTTTCGGGTAGCGGACCAAAAGCGGCATGCGAAGGGACTCCTCGTACATGAAGCGCTTATCAAACCAGCTATGGTCGCCGAGGAAAAACCCCTGGTCGGAGGTGTAAATCACAACAGTATTCTCTGTCAGGCCGGCTGTGTCCAGATAATCGAGGAGTCGCCCGACGTTGTCATCCACTGATGCCACGCAGCGGAGATAGTCCTTGATGTATCGCTGATATTTCCATTTCTTGAGCGCCTGGCCAGCGAGGCCCTTCGGTGGGTCCATCTTCAGGTCGCTTCGGGTGAGATGCCTTTCGATCGTCATCGTAGCTGCGGCGGCTGCGGCGCTGCGGGTCTTGTAGTCGTCGTTGAAGGTTTCAGGGAGGGGAATGTCGAGGTCTTCGTACAGTTTGGCGTACCGCTTGGCTGGCTCCCACCTGCGATGCGGAGCTTTGTGTTGATACATCAAGCAAAACGGCTTGCCGCCCTTGTGTGCTTTGAGCCACTTGAGGCAGTGGTCGGTGATGATGTCGCTGACGTAGCCCGTGTATTTCTTGCGTTGCCCCATCTCTATCATCACAGGGTTGTGATAGGCTCCTTGACCCGGCAGGACATTCCAGTAGTCACACCCGGTTGGGTCGCTCTTGAGGTGCCATTTGCCGATCATGGCGGTTTGGTAGCCTGCTTTCTGAAGCAGTTTTGGGAATGTCTCCTGACTGCCATCGAACTTCATCCTGTTGTCAATGACACCGTTAAGGTGACTGTATTTTCCGGTCAAAATGACCGCCCGGCTGGGGGCGCAAATGGAATTAGTGCAGAAGCAATTATTGAATCGCATGCCCTCCTCGGCGATCCGGTCGAGGTTCGGTGTCTTGTTAATCTTGCTGCCGTAACAGCTCAGTGCGTGGGAAGCGTGGTCGTCTGTCATGATAAAAATGATATTCGGTTTGCTCTTGAATAGCTCGCCCGCCAATATTCCTCGCGGCATGGCCAGCGACGCGGCTCCCATAGCCACAGATTTCAGAAAATCGCGACGTTTCATGTTCGCCTCCTTGGAGCAATACTGTTTCCTTATGTCCGTCCTATTCATTTTTGAGATTACCCAAAATCGTCGCAAGAGGGTAGTAAAATAATCTGGTCGCTGGCCGGATGCGGCCGCGGGCGC
>JABMQX010000041.1 GCA_013203085.1 bacterium
GAAATGTAACTGCACTTATGAGCCTTGTAGCAAGAAGGGTTATTGCTGCGAGTGCATCGCATATCACTGGTCTATGGGGGAACTGCCGGCGTGCCTCTTCTCGGACGCGGTTGAGAGGACCTACGACCGATCAATACGGCGGTTTATTTCGGAGCAGTCATCTCGATAGTGGGCGAAGGGGAGAAGAAGGAGAGGTTGAGATGTCAGTGGCAACGCGGCGAGTGAATTTGGAGACGCAAGGAAACTGCGACATCCGGGACATCACCGGGGAGGTGAGAGGTCAACTCCGCCAAACGGGGATGAAGGATGGTGCAGTGACGATTTTCGTTCCGGGGGCAACGGGGGGAGTTACAACGGTGGAATTCGAAGACGGCCTCGTCAGGGATTTGAAAGAACTGTTTGATTCGGTGGCGCCGGAGGGAAAGCGCTACTATCACGACGAAAGGTGGCACGACGGGAACGGGCATTCGCACGTGCGGGCGTCGCTTTTGGGCCCGTCCCTGACTGTTCCGTTCTGCGATGGTGAGCTGATCCTGGGCACCTGGCAACAGATTGTGTTCGTTGATTTCGACACCCGGCGAAGGTCTCGGAGGCTCGTTTTGCAGTTCATTGGAGAATAGGCGCTTGGCGGAAAACGGTTCTGAAATGGGAGGGGATCGGGAATGTCAGGCGGCTTTTTTCTAAGGTGAGTATTCCCTTTCTTGGGAGGTTGCCGGACGATATAGGGATCGAAAGGGAGGCGTCCCGCTTCCACTTCCCAGCAGTAGCCTGCGTCATCATCAGCATCTTGTTGACTTTGATACTGAGTCTGCTGGCAAAGAAATGGTGAGGAAAAGGCACCGGCATGTGCCGGGCCAAAAGGGGGATAATCCGGGGCCTGCCCCACAGAACCTGAGCGGCTACCCAAGGCGAATCTCGCCCGCCATAGCAGATTTGGATTGCCCTGCCTGATTGTGCTCGCCAATGCCTGTTCACTCCGGAAAGTGTCGAGTTGTAGAAAGTTAAGAGACAGCGTGTCTCCGGATTTCGGTTACAGGGAGAGAGAAGGGAAGGGCTGAAGGAGGGTGCTCGTCATTGTAACTCCTGCACGTATTGGCGATTAGAGCATAGAGGGGCATTTTAGGATAACCCGGCCCGCCAATTGCAAAGGAGCCAGTTGTGGGGGAGAGGTGAGAAATTGGCAATGATCGAACCAACTGTGGCCATTGCAAGCGCTGACCCAAAATTCGGGCCGGGACTGAGCGACGAGCTGATTTCGCACAACTGCCGTGTGATCATCGTTTCGAGCATGGCGCGGCTAGTGGAACATGTCAAGGAAGCGGAAGTTCACGTGGCGGTCGTTGACCTGGACGTGAGCAATGGGGGCGGTCGGCGTCTGGTCAAGGAGTTGAAAACCCTGGACAGGCATCTCGGGTTGATCGTAGCGGCCGCGTACTGTTCCGAAGAGGATGAGATATATCTTCGGACAAACGGGGTGTCATACGTGGCCTTCAAGCCAACGCCCCCCGGCCCACTGGCACGGATTGTGGAGAAATCGGCAAGGAAGGCAGCCAAAGAAAGGTATTGCTGATTCCCGGCGGAGGCGACTCGGCAGAAAATGCCGGGGCGCGGTTCGCACGAGGCCACGGCGCAATCGTGAATGTCTCCGTGGAAAAGAGAAAAGCTGTGAGGGGAAGTTGTGCATTGAAGGTGACGGAAGAACGGAACCGTTCGACAAAGATAGATGGGCGAGTGCACGTCGTGGTCGCCGATGACAATGACAGCGTTCGGAGCTTAATCGTGAAGCTTCTGGAAAGCGAAGGCTATTTGGTCTCCTCGGCGGCGGGCGGAAAAGAGGCTTTGGAGACTATTGCCAACGGGGGCGTCGATGTGGCGCTGGCTGATGTGAGGATGCCCGATATGAGCGGGTTGGAGGTTTTGAGAAGGGGTAAAGAGATTGATCCGCAGCTTGAGGTGATACTCATCACCGGCCTTGCAGACACGGAGACCGCCACAGAAGCGGTTAGATGCGGAGCGTATGGCTTCATCAAAAAGCCCTTTGAGGATATTCGGCAGATACCCGGACTCGTTCACGGGGCAGCGGAAGAGCGTGTGAGAAAACGTGAGGTTGATGAAGGAGGTTTTCGAGGAAGAATCGCTTCCTCCGGGAAAAGCTTCCGGCGCTGATTCTGCTTTTGAGAGTTTAGCGGGGGTACTGCGCATGTCGAGAAGTGTGAAAGGGAGTTTCCGGAGTGTTCTGTTTCACGCAAAGCTGAACTGTTCGCTGTCTGTGTTGAGCCGTGTTTTGGTCCTTTGAGGGCATGGCAAAAGCAGCGATTTTTGCTTCTTGCTTCCTGCCGTGAGGTGCCTGCTCGGACCTCCGGGCTTCTTGCGATCGCTCCGCAATGGTCTGGTCTGCGGGACCGAAATGAGCCTCACACTTGCCGTATTCTCCATCGGCGTCCGTAACTGGGCTATTAGCTTCCCGATCTTCTACCGCTGATTTGCACAGCCGCACTCGTCAACCAGGGCTGCGGAATGGGGAATTTGTCGCGTTGGGAAGGGCAAGGGCTTGTGCATGGTATTGGGTTAAAGGGTAGGTCCTGTAAGGATAAATTCGGGGGTTTAGTTTCCTTGATGGGGTTGCTGTTGTAACGGGTGCAAAATTTTTCTCTCTCAGTTGAAAACGAAGGTCTTAACATTCAAAAGAACCATGGATACGAACTGGAACACGCCTACTGCTGCCACGAATCGGCTGTTAAGAGTCATCTGAAGTTTTGCCATAAGGGAAGATGGCGGAGATTGCGAGGAAAATGGGGCATTTTTGAGTCGTTCGGCGAAAAGATGCCGAAAAATTGATTCTTTTCTTTTTTTGTGTTGATTCTTATACGTGTTATGCTATCATGGCGTATAAGAAGAATGAATCCCTTATCGGAAATAAGCCGCGCCCAGGCGCGGCAGCGCATTGCGAAATTGGCCAGGC
>JABMQX010000450.1 GCA_013203085.1 bacterium
ACGTAACTCCCCGCGTGTCCTCGGGAGAAACGCGAGGTTCCGCGACTTCCGCCCGAGAGTACACGGGAGTTTCTGCCCGATACGTAGGGACGGCCTGCGCGCCCCCGTGTGACAGAAGAATTGGAGCGGGAGCGAGTCCCGACACTCGCCGTTCCGCGTCCAACGATCCCGGGCGAGCGGTTGTATCCTCGGTACTGTGAGCGGCTGCTCGCCCCAGAGGAACTCCTGGTCGTACTTGTCGAGCGGGAACGCCCCGATGGACGAAGGCCGCTGGGGCCGAAGCTTCTCGTAGCCGTCCGGGATCGAGTAGAGGATTGAGCTCGGGGTCGTACTGTTTGGCTCACTCCCCGACCGATCCTCGCAATGGGAGCGGTACGCGTGGAGGCCCGGGGAACCGTGCGCGTGGAGGCCCGGGGAACCGTGCGCGTGGAGGCCCGGGGAACCGTGCGCGTGGAGGTGGGAACTGTGCGTGTAGAGGATACTCGCGGCGTCGGGGCACGGCGGGTGGTGCTTCGAGTGGGGACCGTCCGCGGGCTCGAGGTGGGACGGGAAGTCGGCACAGAGCGGCGGGGGACTGTCCTGGTGGAAGAAGGGCGAACCGTCCGGGGTTTTGGACGGGTCACAGGTGTCACTGACCGACGCGCCGGAGCTTTGATCGCCGGTGCCTTGCGTGCCGGAGTGTACTTCGGAGTGCTCCTCGGCGTATAGGTTTTGACCGGCTGGGGCGTCTTCTGCTCCTTCGTCTTATCGGCGACCCTCTTGCCAATGCGAGAGAATGCCGAAGCGACTATCCCCGTGCGAGGAAAAAGAGACGCCACACCAACAGGACTTGTGAAAGAAGTCCGAGCAGTCTCATGACCCGCTCCGTGGGCGACATCCGCCGCCCCGAGCAGAGCGATGCAGAAAAGTGAAGTCGTCGCCACAATCGCTTTCATTTTTGTATCCTCCTAAAACGGCGCTAACCAACCAGTTAATATCATACATCTTAATTGACGCTTGTGCAAGCACTTTTCCATTCCTACCAGTTGGACGTTTTCAACACACATCTTATTCACACAAAGGCCAGGTGGTTGGCGCAGGTGCTAAGACATTTTTGTTGCAACTGGGGTGCGGGAGGATATAATTCAGTATCGAGGTGATGTTAGATGTTTACTGAGGAAGAAAAGAGAGCCATGCTCAAGATGGCCAGGGACTCCATTGGGAGGCGTCTCGGTCTGACGGCGACGCAAGAGGCGCCGGCGATCACCGCAGCTATGCGTGAGGACAAAGGGGTCTTCGTAACCCTTCATAAGCAAGGCAAGTTGCGGGGTTGTATCGGGAATATCGAGGGCCGAAAAGCCCTTGACGAAGGGATAGCCGAGTTAGCCCTCGAATCCGCTTTCGGGGACCCTCGGTTTCCCTCCTTGACAGCGGAGGAATTTCCGGCGATAGACATCGAGATTTCCGTATTGACAAGGCTGACTAAGATCGAAAACATTGACGAGATAGAGATTGGCAAGCACGGGCTTTATCTGAAGAAGGGTCTTAACGCCGGGCTTCTTCTTCCGCAGGTTGCGACTGAGTACCGGTGGGACAGGAACACCTTTCTGGAGGAGACCTGTTGGAAGGCGGGCTTGCCGAAGGATGCCTGGAAGGAAGACGCTGAGATATACGTTTTCGGCGCCGAAATCTTCGGAGAAAAAGAACTCTCAAACGAAAACGCCGACTGATTTCCACCCTCGACCTCATTTATCTTCGCGAGGGAAGAGGTTGAGGTCCCTGCGGCTTCGGTCGGCTTTGATTTCACCCAAGACTGGCATTTCAAAATGTTCGAAATGTATAAGCCGGAACAATTTGAAGGAAAATGGCGGGATTTCTGGGAGAAGAGCGGCCTGTTCAAGATGGACGAGTCAAGCCCGAAAGAGAAGTTCTACTGCCTGACGATGTATCCGTATCCTTCGGCGGCCCTGCATGTTGGGCATATGAGGAACTATGTTATAGGGGATGTTCTCGCCAGGTATAAGGTCGCCAAAGGTTTTAACGTCCTCAATCCGATGGGGTGGGACGCCTTTGGGTTGCCCGCCGAGAACGCCGCCATCAAGAACAACGTCCACCCCAGGATTAGCACGTTCAGCAATATCGCCAAAATGAAGCAGCAGCTTCGCGAGTGGGCGGCAGTTTACGACTGGGACAGGGAAATTACCACCTGCCTGCCGGATTACTATCGTTGGACACAGTGGCTGTTCCTGAAACTCTTCGAGAATGGACTCGCCTATCGCAAGAAATCAGCGGTCAATTGGTGTCCCCAGTGCCGGACGGTCCTCGCCAATGAGCAGGTCATTGATGGGAAGTGCGAGAGATGCTCGACCGCCGTAACCGACAAGGA
>JABMQX010000451.1 GCA_013203085.1 bacterium
GCGATCGTAAATTAAAGAAAGACTATCTTGCGAATCCACTCACAGAGTCGTTGGAAAACCGGTCTTCTGCGATTTCAGCGACGGGGCTACAACATGGCAGTTCAGCGGCGCGCCTATGACGCGTCCGCTGGAGCGCTCTGTTAGCAGCCCATGCGGCCGTGTGATGTCTTATCTTGTGTGGCGAACCTTCAGCTGATAGTCCTGGCAGAGCTCATCAAGCATCATGGTGACGATCGTACAGGTCATGCCGAGAAACTCAACCCCTAGCTTATTGCCCGACATCGAATCATAATGTTCGCTGATACCATTCTTTATGGCATTGGACAGAGTCTTGTCGGCAATGTCCGCAGCGAGATCATTGTGTCCGTAGATCGCCAGACCGCTGGCTATCTGGTAGTTGGTCGGGGGCCAGACATCCCCACGCCAGAAGCCGTTGGATTTCCAACGCTTGTCCCTGCGGTCAACGGTGGGAACTGGAAGCGGCGTCTGCCAGCTTGGTGTGCGCAGAACCTCCGCCATGCGGTTTGCCATAGATCTTGTTGGAACACCCGCCGTCAGCGGAATCCAGCTTCCAATGGTTGCCACGGGGATCTTCTCCAGAGTGTCGCGTTTGACCGACAGGAAAGTACCTGCCTCTTCATCCCACATGTGCTTACGCATGGCCTCGACCGCCTTGTCGATTCTTGCCTTGCGGCGTGCGGCCATCTCCTTTTTGCCCATGATCTCTGCCAGCCGCATCAGGCTCTGTTCACCAATGACAAGGTAGGACGTGTTTCCCGTCACGCATATATCGCCGTACCATGCGCCTTCCTTCTCACCCTTGCGAGTCGGGTGGGTTGTCATCTTCAGGCTGTCCATGTTGCATTCGTAATCAAACGTCTCAAATCGCGCATGCTGGGTAATCCCGCTGTAGGCGCCGACAGCCACGAGTCCGATATTGCTCACATCCCGTTCCCGCCAGTACCACTCGTGAAACCGCTCCAGCGGCCCCACGCACTGCTTGAGGAGTTCCTTGTCCCCGTTCCGCCGATATACACGCTCGACGCCCCAGGCAAGGATCGGAATCTGGGAATAGGCCGGAAACTCGACCCAGTTCTTCCGGCCGGGTTCTATCATGCAGGGGATCATGTCATGGGCGTAGTCGGGCATCTTATCATTCCAACGCGGCTGAAAATCCCAGTAGTTCTGGAAGACATCGCGAATCACTTTCTTTTGGCCGGGCAATATGCTCAACAGATCGACAACAAACATCGTGTCCCAGATCCACTGGCCCCGGTAACCTCCACCGGGAGCGATCCAACTGTGTTTCAGGGGGCCTTCTGCAGGAAAAACCTTTCCAAGAATGCACTTCCGATAGACTTCTTCAGTTAGCCGGATCACTGCCGGATCTTTCCATTCAAAGAAAGACTTGATCTCTTCTGTCGTTGGTTCCGCAGCATTGACGCAATTGTCGGATGCGCGGCCCCAAGTAAACAGACCCACGGTACTACCAGCAACAAACTTAAGAACCTCACGCCGATTCATAACTCTTCTCATTTTTTGCCTTTCAGGCTGCCTTATCTATCGTTTTCGTCGAATGCTGCTATGCTTGTATTCTGAGCGCCTGATAGCTCGGCCTCTCCGACCTGCTTCAGACGTCTTTCGGCACAACAAACGGTTTCCGATAGGCGCGAGACACCAACTGATTTGCCTCACTGCTGTATTCGCCGACACATCGCTCTGTCTGCGGGTCGAATTCCAGCATGGGCCCGAGTTTTGCCGGTGTCTTTGTGAGATCGACGTCATTGGCATCGAGGTGGGCAAGAAACCGTTCGAAGGACTTTGTGAGGTTCCTTTTCCCTTGAATCACCTCGCGGATCTCGCCGCTCGATCTCTCCTTGCCCACGCGGTAGGAGATGTTTGCCATATGAAGGAGGGCGCAGGATAGATGCCCCTCGATAACGTCCGTGTAGAGGTTCTCGGTCTTTCTCGTCCTCACGACTTCGATGAAATTCTCCTTCGTTCCGACCCTGTCGTTCTCGAATTTCTTGATGAGGTTGCCGCGGTTGTCGTAGGCCGAACCACTCAGCACATACCCGTCTTCACACCGAACGATGGCTCCGTACCGTGCCCCATGATAGGTGTCCATGTTGTTCTCCCAGCCACTCTTCTGGAACGCCTTATTCTTGGGCAAGCCCCGCACCTCGAAAATGATGGGTACGGGCTCATAATCGAAGAAAGTAATCAGCGTATTTGGCGTTTCGCCGTCATCGTCATAGCCCAAACGCCCGCCGATACTGATCACCCGCCTGGGGAGTTCCGGTTGCTGTACAGCCCAACGGCACGAGTCCATGAAGTGGATGCCCATGTTTCCCAGATCGCCGTTGCCGGTTTCCCAGTCCCAGTGCCAGTCGTAGTGGAGGTGTTTCCGCATCAGAGGCGCGAGCGGCGCGGGTCCCGACCACAGGCCGTAATCACAGGAAGCGGGAATCGGCTGCGGGCCGCTCACTTTCCCGATGCTCATCCGGGGCTTGTAGTTCACCCCATGGACGTATAGCGCCTTGCCCAAGTTTCCCCGTCTCGCGTAGTCAAAGGCTGCCGCAATCGCACCGTTTGACCGTGTCCCATGGGTGGCCTGTACGACTCGGTGATACTTCTCGGCCGCCTCGACCATCCGGCGGCCCTCGTAAATATTGTGAGAGGCTGGCTTCTGGACGAACACATCCTTTCCCGCCTGACACGCCCAGACCGTTATCAGTGCATGCCAGTGGTTCGGCGTGGCGATGCTGATGGCATCAATGCTCTTGTCATCGAGAAGTTTTCGGACATCCTTGTACGGTGTGACCTGTTCCCCTCGATCCCTGCATTCCTTCACGACCGGCTCCAGATGCGCTGTGTCACAATCACATGCGGCCACTACCCGTACTCCGGGAATGGCGAGGAAGTCCCTCAGGTCACCCCGGCCCTTGCCACCGATCTTGACGAATGAGCCGAGACCGACAATCCCCATGCGGATGTCGCTGTTTGCTCCCAGGGCTCGTGACCAGGGAACGGCCGCGGCCACGCCGGCGCATAAGGAGCTCTTCACGAATTTCCTGCGCGATATGCATTTCATTTTTTCCGCTCCATTTAGAAGGCATTTTGGAGGGCGAGGAACAGGGCCCGATAGTATCGCATCAGACGGATTGGCTCGGGGCTCGCCTTGATCTCGGCGTCGCAATACCCCTTGTAGCCTGCTTCCCGCAGCAGTTCAAAAAGCCTCCGGTACGGGTACGTTTCGCTCGTCAGGTCATGGATGTGAAGATTGCGGATTCGATCCTTGACCAGATTGAACTTGGCCTCGAAGCCGATGCCCTCGGTGTCAGTTCCGTCACAGTTCCAGTTCATGTAAACGTGTTTACTGCCCGAGTAGTCGATGATTTTCTTCACGCGGGTTACGTCGTTGGTTCCCTTGCCGTGGTTGCTAACGCGTATTTCCACACCATGATTGTGGGCGAATTCGCCGACTTCGGCAAGAGCCCGGCCGATCTGTTCCAACGTCTTTTCTTCGGGAATCCCCTTCTCGACCAAGATCGCATTGGGGAACACCCTGATCCCAACCGCTCCGATGTCACGCGCCAGGAGGGTGTATTCCTTGGTGCCTTCTATGTTCTCGCGGACACTGTTCGAATCCTCATAGTGATACTGGAATGCGCTGGCCAGGCTCAGCTTGAGGCCTGCATCGCGAAATATCCGCTTGACGTCCTTACGCTGTGACTTCGTTAGACTCACCTCCACGCCGTGTGCATGTGTTGTTCTTAGTTCGACGTGCTCGAATTTCGCTTGCGTGCAGTTCTTGATTATCGTACCGATGTCCCAGTCCTTGGCGAGGTTGTAGGTCATCAGCCCAAGGCGAAGCGGCGGCTTGCCCATCCTGGTCCTATCCGCAGTCGGCTGGGCGCTCGCAATCCGCCGGTTCGGGGCCACGAGCGTGCCGACGGCGGCTGAGATGGTTGATGTGGCTATGAACTCTCTTCTGGACAACCGTCGTGGCATGTTGTTTCTCCTTTCGTTGCTGGCATTCGATTCAAAACCGAGGCTCGCGACGCACGGAGTGCTACTTTAGTTTGCTTCGGCGGGAATTTCAAGATCGTAGAGAGTCGCCACCTTTAACGGCGGAAGCGCGAGATTCTCCTTCATGGGGCGATTAGTTGGCGGAAGTGCGCGATTTGGGCCTTAAGGAGGCCTCTCGCGCGAACCATTGTGGAATGGGAAAGTCTAACCGGCCCAAAGGCGTATTGATGACTACAGTTCTGCAAAAGGCAGGGCTGTGACTCTTGGTCCGAGCGGCAGGCTGACGTCTCCGGGGTGAACGACATAGCCCGGGGCTGCACGGTCGCCAAGGTCTTTTTGAAAATCCCTAATACCTGAGGCCATGTCTGGTCGTATTGTGGCGGAAAGTTTTACTTCAATTGGTACGAGCTTCCCGTCAACATCCACTATGATGTCCACCTCCGTCCCGGCAGACGTTCGCCAGAAATAAACTTGAGGCTCAAGTCTCTTGTGGGTGAGTGCCTTGAAAATCTCGGAGAGGATCGCGGTCTCCATGATCTCGCCGCCCATTCGCCCAGAAGCCGCGTGCTCCGGGTTACGAAGCCCCACCAGGTAACACAACGTCCCCACATCGGCGACTTCACCTTGGGCCGTCAATGGAATATCCCAGTCGATCGTCACGTTACGAATCGTCACACCCTCGCAACGCTCCAGTGTGAACGGCTGCATCCGTCCGTGAAAAACGAACTCGCTCCCCGAGCAGTCAATGGTCAGGCCCTTGCAGTTCTCAATGAGAATCGCGCACGTCTTCGGATTGTTGTCGTAGCTGTTCGATTCGTAATAGACCTTCTCTTGGGCGTGTTGCGGCCAGAAGTCGTACCGTCCCTTCGGAAACACGAGCAGAGCGTTCTTCACCGCTCGACACACCTCCAAGGCCTTCCGAACGGCGACTACGGCGTTCTCGGCGGCTATTTGGGTGCACGCCGAAGTCAGCCACGCTGATGGTCTCAGTCGCTGCCCAGGCCGATACGATGACCAGGTGGACTACCAGGAAGGTTGCCAGGATAGTCCGGTTAGTTTTCTTCTCTCGACTTGGGGATGCTGTAGATTCGATCATTGGCGAAACGCGCCCTTCGGCGTTTTGGTCTCCGGACTTCCGGCCCGGCTTGGCTTTAGTGCATGAATAGGTCTCGGTTTTGACACCGCATCGCTCACTCATAATATTATAAGCAAGCGAACTCCAAATCCAATGGAGAGCCACGGCGAGAACGTAATGTATCGCTAAAAGAAGATCAGCGGAGGACAGCTAAGAGCCACGGACGGCGAAGCTCTGGAGCGAGAAGCTTCGATTGATTGTGTGATCTTGAATCGCATGCGTGAGATGGGGAGGCCTCTGTCATATCCGGTCCGATAGAATTGTACGTTACGGAGGGACAATACGTCTTGTCTTTGAATCATGCAACAAGCCCACACGACAGGGAACATTGCGAGATCGACCCAGAAACGTTATACTACTCGAGGATCCGCCGGAACCAGCGGCTGTGCCGGTTCCTGCTGTTGAAACCATGCTCAGCCTGCCGCGAAGGCTGCTGGCGTCACGGCGCTGGCATAGCCTGAAGAATGGGAGACAAATGATGAAAGAGACGACAACCGGCCGCTGGCTCACCCAACGTGGCCCTCTCGTAGTCCTCGTCCCAGGCATGTTCGCAGCGCTGTGGCTGTCTGAGACAGTGGCCGCTCAGGAGAAGAGCTGGCAGCCCTTGGCCCCGATGCTTCAGGAACGCTTCGAGCACGGGTGTGCCTTGGTCGGAGACACCTTCTACGTCTTCGGCGGCTCCGGGACATGCCGAGCGCCATCACCCACATGAACACCGTAGTCGACGGTCGGTCCGTCTGGATCGCCGGAGGCTTCAAGGACGGCTATCCGGGCAAGGCGATCAACGAGGTGTGGAAGTACGACGTGGACAAGAACACCTTCATGGCCGCGCCTTCGCTGCCCGAGCCACGAGCGGGGGGTGGACTCGCTCTCGTCGGTCGCCGTCTCCACTACTTCGGCGGGCTGAAGAAGGACCGCGACACCGACTCGGCCGACCACTGGGTGCTCGACCTGGACGCCACTGGCAGCGCCGCCAAGTGGAAAAGCGCCGCGGCGATGCCGGCGCCACGCAATCAGTTCGGTACCGTCACGCATCAAGGCAAAATTTACGCGATCGGCGGCCAGTTCCATCACGATAGCAGGAGCGGCAAGCCGGCCCTGGATCAAACGCGGGTCGATATCTACGATCCTGCGACCGACTCGTGGAACTCCGGGCCCGCACTGCCGAGGCCACATTCGCATGCCGAAAACAGCACGTTCTTGCACAACGGTCGCATTATCGTGATCGGTGGTCTGAGCGTGAACCGGGTGGAAACTGTTGTGTGGGAACTCTCGGCCGCCGGCACGTGGAGCCAGTACGGCAAGTTGCCCATCCCACTAATCGGACCCGCGGCCAGACTCATCAACGGCCGCCTGGTGGTCGCCGGTGGAGCGCCCAGGGAATTCGATCCGCAGTCGGCAGTCTGGGCACAAACGCTGAGTCAATAAAGCGAAATCCGCCGAGAACGGTACACTAAAAAGGAATTCGAATATGAAGAACAACAAGACAAACTGCCAATCAGGAATTACAAGACGTGAGTTTATTGGTGCTGCAGCGTCAGTGGCTGCGTTTACGATTGTTCCGCGGCACGTCCTGGGTGGCCCCAGCAAGTCGGCGCCGAGTGAAAAGCTCAATATCGCCGGTATCGGTGTGGGGGGCAGGGGGTACCCCCTTCTCAAGGAGTTCAGCAGCGAAAACATTGTCGCGCTTTGCGATGTGGATGAGAAGCGAGCGAGCCGAACATTCAATGAGTTTCCCAAAACAAAGAAATACCACGATTACCGCAAGATGCTCGACAAGGAAGAGAAGAACATGGATGCGGTTGTGGTCGCTACGACCGACCATACGCATATTCCCGTCAGTGTGATGGCCATGAAAATGGGCAAACACGTCTACTGCGAGAAGCCTCTTGGCCAGAACATCCACGAAGTCCGTGTGGCAACCGAAGTGGCTGAAAAATGCAGGGTGGCCACGCAGATGGGGAATGGAGCACACTCCGGCTACAACTATCGCAGTATGGTCGCGTTGATTAAAGCCGGAACCGTAGGAGAGGTCAGAGAAGTCCACTGCTGGTGCGACCTGTCCTGGCCCCCCGGCGATCGGCCGAAAGATACGCCTCCTGTTCCGAAGCATCTGAAGTGGGACCTCTGGCTGGGTCCGGCGCCCGTTCGCCCCTACCACCCCACCTACCACCCACAGGGCTGGCGACAATGGTGGGATTTCGGCAACGCGAGGCTTGGCGACATGGGATGCCACATGATCGACCTTCCTTTCACCGCGCTGGACCTGAAGTACCCGCTCACGGTCGAAGCGGAAAGCTCTAAGCCTGCCCACAAGGAAAGCGGGCCCCCCTGGCTCATCAGCAA
>JABMQX010000452.1 GCA_013203085.1 bacterium
GCTTTTCCTGCGGAGTCGGTCCTGCATTCGGTTTTTGTCCACCATTTGCCTTTGACCAGTGCCATAAGGTTCTCGTAGGCGGGTTTGGGGGACATATCTTTTCTGACCAGCCCAGCCGGCGCGCCCTGCCAGGCGCCTGAATCGCTAAAATCCCACCAGGTTATCGCTTCGACAGCCGGGTGGCTGAAGAGAACAGTGTAAAATCCTGGGACGTACTCGCCCTGCATTTCCTCGCCCTCTGGGGTGGAATCCCAGCCGCGTTGCCGAGAGCGCCTGTCCCCACCGGCTTCTCTTTTCCCGCTGAGGACGGTCAGCTCGGTGAAATGGATGGGCAAACCGAATTTTCCGTAGGTCTCGCACACTTGCCAGGCTCTGGCGAGCGGCCATATCCCGCCGTGCATGTGGCTCTGGATGCCGATAGCCGTGATGTGTTGCTTTTTCTCCAGCAGGTCGCCAATCAGCTTCTCGAAGGCGGGACTGATGTTGAAATCGTTGACGATGAAGACACCGTCCGGATTCTTCTTATAAGCCCAATCGAGAGACTCGCCCACTGCCGCAGCCGCGCCAACCTCCTTGATCCACAACCCGACGCCGTTATCAACTCTCGCGGACACGGTCGCCTCGTTCACAACGTCCCAGATGTTTATGAGGCCTTTGTATCGCCGAACGATCTCCTCGACTCTTTTCTTCAGCAAGCGGCGAGTTCTATCCGGGTCCTTCGGCGCCCAGGGAGGAACAGTATTGTGCCATACCAACGGGTGCCCCTTTGTGATAATCCCGTTCTCCTTGCACCAGCGAGCCATCTGCTCCAACCTCTGGAATTGTTTTTGCCCGCGTCTCCGCTCGAAACTTCCCCAGTAGAATGGAAGGGTCGCGAAATTGAGAAGGGCTTTGAACCTTTCCTGGTAGGCTCTGTTGAGCTTCGGTTCCGGAATCTGAAACAATCGGAATATATTGCAGCCGAAGAGGAAATCGTGGCTTTTCTGCTCGATGGTTATCGTGGCGTTGGCGACCGTGCGACCGGCTCTGTCCTTCACAATGACCGCTGCATCTCCCATGCGGTACTTCTCGATGCGTTCGTCGGCGCCGTTGAGAATCTCCTCCTCGGTCAAAACCGCCGCCTGAGAAGCGACAAGCAAACAAGCGGCAGACGCAAGGATCACCGATGTTAGATGTCTCACTGTTTTCATTTTTCCCTCCACTTTTAGAGAGTATCTACCCGCGATACGCAACAGCGTGCATGAAGAAATCGCAAAAAGGACCCACCGGCGAAAGCACGCCCCTCGATGGCGCTTAAAAACCCACCATCCACGCTGTCAGCATTTCCTATGTCATCAGGATGGCCAGCGAATCTGCAGCGAGTCCCCTCGTTCACTGTGCGTGACGGCTATCACAAGCCAGCCTTTCTCCGGCAAGTAGAGCCAACCCTTGGGGACTCTGTCAATATCTTTCGCTGGCGTTAGCTTGCTGCCGCTGAGAAAGACTTCCGGTTTGCAGGGAGAGGGCAATCCAGCCACCAACAGATACGTCTTTGCCCCGGGGAAGAACTTGAGGCGGACGGCGACACCTTGGTCCCCCTCGAGCTCCGCCGATAGCATTTCGGCGATGGAAGTGATGAATATCGGACTATCTCCACGGTTGAGGACCTTGTGCTTGAGTCCGGGATCATACCCCTTCAGCGCGAGGAGGTTGACGAGAATGTTCTCCGGATTGATGTCCGCCGGGTTGGGATGGTTATCGAGAAGCTCCCAGGAATCGGGATAGCAACCCTTGCTTTTCCCTTCGGCGTATTGCTGCCACATGGCGCTGACGGTGATGCCCTCGGCGAGGCGACGCCAGTCGAAGGACTCGTCGTAACAGGAAAGCCGAAAAAGACTGTAGGCGTAAACCAGGGAGCACCACTGGACGGGCCGGCCCAACCAGGAGTGTCTGTGGAACGTCGCCCCGAAGATCGGAATGCCCGCGTACAGCATCTGCGGCATGTCTTCACCGCGGTCCCAGAGGTAATGGAAAGGAATGCCCGTTCTCGCCCAGAAAATCGCTTTCTTGAGGTAGGCATCGTCCCCGGTTATCTCGTGCGCGAGGACGAAGGCACGAACCGCGTACGCCGCTGCGAGGACGTCCGGGGCGTAAATGGGACATTCCCATTCCTGAGCGCCCGTGGGGATCCTATATCTGTCGAGGAATTTCAGCCCTTTCCGAGCGGCGGCGATGTGCCTGGGGTTGCCGGTTACGATCGCTTCCCGGAGGATTTGAAGTGCTCCCCTGGCTGACATTCCGCTCGTCGTGTCGCCCGGCTTCCCAAGAGAAGCTCGCTTTTCGTTAGAAGGACGCCACCGCCAAGAACCGTCGGGTGATTGTCTTGCCAGAACCCCATCGGTGGCTCGCTCCCACACCGAGAGGGACTCGACCACCCGCCCCTCGATGAAGGGCAGTTCGCCAGTGAGAATGTGGCACCCGTCCCGTCGCCAGAGACCGCCGGCGCCGAATCTCTTCACGCAATTGCTTACAACCAGGTCAATGCGCTCCCGGAGGGTCCGGCGGACTTTCTCGTCTCCGCTCAGCAAATAGTCCATGTTTAAGAGCGTGCAATAGCCCGGATACGGACCCGCAGGCCAACCGACGCAGTGACTCCACCCCCGGGCGGAGTCGTTCCAGACGCTGTGCAGAAAACCGTGCCGGCACAGCGCGATTTCCTCCTCGAAACTGCGCGGGGGACTCACTTCCGGCAAGCCGTGTTTTTCCGTCCAAGCGACGATCGCGTCGGTTATGTCCTCCGCCTCAGGCACGAGCAGAATGGAAGCTCTGGTCTTCAAACTCTGGTTGGCTGCCAGCGAGAGCGTGCCTACGCTGTCGAGGGTACCCTCCGTAATGAAGCCCGGCACCGAGGGCACGAGGAGGGCCATGAGGTGGTTATCCTGAGCGGGAAAGCGGTTCGGCGATGAAAACAGCGGACTCGGCATCTCCTTATCGTCGTACCACTTCTGATGCATATCCCACGAAAGTCCAACGAGGGCGCCTCCTTTTCGCACAGCCATGATAGGGATGGTCACGCGGAGCGGATGAGGCGTCGAACGTCTGCTGAGGGGAAATGCGATGTCCCGCGTGCTCGAGGAAGCCTCGTCTTCGCCCAGGTATTCGAGGCCGGGGAAAATCGCTTGATCCTTCGAGTTGCCGAAGCTGCCGTCTCCGGCGAGAAGTCTTGGAGCGACGAACGTAACCACCTCCCTCGGGGTGTCCGGTGTGAGGGAGGTCTCGACTTCTATCCACGGAGAGCCTTTCTTTACAGCGAA
>JABMQX010000453.1 GCA_013203085.1 bacterium
CCTCGGCTACGCAGTGGGTGAGTATCACCTGAGCAGCGACTCGCCCTGCATAGACGTGGGTTCAGCGGAAGGAACGGACATTCCCGCCGCCGATTTCGACGGGGAGGAGAGACCGCAGGGGAGTGGCATAGACATGGGGGCAGATGAATACAAGGACGAAGATGCTGACACTCTACCGGACTACTGGGAGATGCTGCATCTGGCGACTACGGCTTACAGCGCGGAAGACGATCCGGATAGCGATGGCTTGGCCAATAGCGATGAACTGGCAATTCTTACCAATCCTGGCCGGGAGGACAGCGACGGAGACGGGCAGTCCGATCCTGATGAGCTTTTCGCAGGAACGGACCCCAGGCAGATCAGTTCGTGTCTCCGGGTTCTGGAGGTGTCTCTCGAGGGGGCTTTTCTTCGCATCAGGTGGACTGCGGTTCCTGGAAGGCAGTATGTTGTCCACGCGAGTGAGGACGCAATTGACTGGTTTCCAACGAGCACCGCAATCACGGCCGTTGAAGACTATCTTGAGTCATCTTCGCTAATCGGGTTCTCCAGGAATGGTTTTTTCCGGATAGAGGTCCTCCCATAGAAGCCGGGTTGAAAGAAAGGGACTGGCGGCGTGTTGTGTTATTCTGGCAGGATGACACGGTAGAATCTGTGCTCGACTCCGGAAGCGAGCGGTTCCATCCAGTTGAAGCCTGAGACCTCGTCAACCTCCTGCCATGTTATGAGGTCCGAAGAAGCTTCGATGGCGAAGGTGGGCGGCGTTCCCTGGTATTCGTAGGCGCCCATGTCCGCGGCCCCGCCGCGGAGTCTCTCGTTGCCCGCGAGGTCCTTCCCGGTTGACCAACCCACCTCAATGTCCGAACCGGACCGAGAAACACTCGCCGTCAGCTCCGCCTGCCATTTCCCCGCATCCACGCAAGGCGAATCCCACCAGAGGCTGAAATCCCCCTCTACTGGATTGAAGAAGTACGGATTGGCCCAGATGTTGCCGTTCTTGCCGGCGTAGTTTCCATAGTTATCCTGGACGAGGGAATGGGAGGTCTTGCTAAGAGGGACCCCGCTCAAACCGGTACTAATATTCCCGAAGATGATGGTGTTGACGATGTACCAGTCACCCTCTTCCGAGGTATTGAAGCCTATTCTCAGATTGTAGGCTACGGTGCAACCAATCAGGGTTGTCTTCCCAGTCACGCCGTCTCGCGCGTTCTCGACGACGAGGCAGTTGATCATGGTGGCACGTCCCCCAGTTCCGATCCGTAAACCGTCCTGGCCATTTCTGGCGATGATAGTGTTGCGGATCCTGGCCATTTCGCGTGCGGTGTAAACTCCATCCGAGCCGTTGTCGGTGATCACGCATCCTTCCAGGGTGCCGCCCTTGTCAAAATGCACACCGTCATATCCATTGTAGGAAACGATGGTGTTGAAAACGTGGGGGGTGGACACTTGGCTGCACGATATTCCGGTCCTGTCGTTGAGGGTGATCGTGCAGTTCGCGACGTAGAACTCGCCGCCTTCCCATGCCTGAATGGCGTTTTCCCCGCCGGTGAGGGTCAGTCCTTCGACACGGGACTTGTCGGCGATGCGGATCAGAGGGTTGCCCTTGCCTTCCCCGTCTACGGTGACCGATCCGGGTGTCTCGGCTTTCAGAGACAGCCCCTCTTTCATCTGCAAATCGCTCTCGTAGTATGTGCCCGGTGCGATCAGCACTGTGTCTCCGAAGCTGGCACCTTCCACTCCCGCCGCAATCGTCTGGCATTCGTAACCGGTTCCAACCATGATGATCGCCGGGGAGGCGCACAGGCGCCAAAGGATGCCGAGAATGACCACAAGAACATTCAAACCTGATTTCATGGTTACCTTCCTCATGCAGTTTGGTCTCCGTGAGAGGCCGCGCGTGGCACCCTTCGTGCGTTAGGGGAGCACCTCTATTCTGTAGAAGGTGACCGGGCCACGACCGGTTTCCGGGATCGTGAAACTGGTTGTATTGTCCAACTCGCTCGCGGGCACGGGGCCGTCAACAAGGGACCAGTCGGCAAGATCGCAACTGAACCACAGGCAGTACTTCCTGCCGTTCACACTTTTCCAGGTCAATACCACTCCCCAGGGATGCACCTCGGGCTCCAGGAGAGAGAAATAGGACTCGGCATTGGCAGGGTCGGTGCGGGCAGTCAATTCCCGTGCATTCTTCTGCCCGTCGCCGTCGGGGTCGCTCTCTGCCGTTTGGATAAGATTGCCTGGACCGAAGTACTTCTCCTCCCAGAGGTCAGGGAGACCATCCTCGTCCGAATCGCCGGAGTTATCGACGACAAAAAGCTCGGTGGATTCCGGGTAGCCGGTTCCCTCCAAAGAGGCGGGGGTGAGCCGGAACATGACGTTTAGTGGTGAGTCGAAGCGGAGGTCCATCGCGGAGTCCCAACTAAAGAGATGAGGTTCGCCCTCGGGCGAGGAGAGCAGGTCCCAAAGGCCATCGCCGCCGGCTCCTTCGGTCGCCCGCTGCCAGGTCTGGCCACCGTCGGCGGAGTACTGGGGAACAATCGAGCAGGGAAACGGTTCCTCCCGGTAGAGCCGGTACTCCAGAAGGATCGTTCCTCTCCCCGGTTGAGAGGGGGTGGTGAGGGCGGCAGTGGGAACAAGAAGGGAAGGGACAACCTCGTCGGCGCCCATGTCAACAGTGAGAGCGGTTGAGCCGAGGACGATTCGATCGTCGCCATCGAAATCGGTTGCGGGAAGGAGGTCGACATCGTTGTTGCCGACATCTATGCATGGGGAATAATGGCGAAGGCGATAGTTGCCGGCCACAGGATCAACAAAGGATGGGAGCATACTGATATTTCCCCAGCCGGCGTCGCCATCTTCAATGTTAGAAAAGGTGGCGCGGCATGCGTACAGGTCGTCGCCGTTGCCCCACAGAATGCAGTTGACGACACCTGGCTGGGAGAAAAGGTCGCACCAGATTCCGCCTCTGCCATTGAAGGTGGAATTGGATGCGATGGTGTTGTTCAGGATGAGGGGATTGGAGTAGCCCGAGCAGGAGACAGCGCCCCCGTCCATATAGGCCCTGTTGCCATAGATGAAGTTGTTGACGATCGTGGGATTGGAATCAGCGAGCAGAACTCCTCCCCCGGCGGCGTCGCAGACGCTATCGGTGATGACGTTCCCCTCTATACGGGGGTCGGAGCTCTCACAGCAAATCGCCCCACCACCATCGCTCGCGTGGCATCCTGCAATGACGTTGCCGATGATGTAGGGATGGGAATTGACACAATGAATCCCGCCGCCTCGCCATGCGTTTCCGTTGGTGATTGTGAATCCTGTGATCTTCCCTAGTTCCACACCCACGAAGCGAACGGCGCTGTCGGAATCCATCGCATCAATGATTGTCGTCTCCGGTCCTGCCCCCGTTAGAATCACGCCCTCGGGAATTGCGATCGCGCCCAGGTAGCGGCCGGGTGCCACCGACACAATTGCCGGGCGGGGAGACGCCAGAATCGCCGTTTGAATTCGCCGCCACGGGCGAGCCTCAGAACCGTCCTCTCCGGAAACGTTTTTCCAGGAGACGAAAACCGTGGGCGGCGAGGAAGGGTCTCGAGGATCCGAAGCGTACAGATGCTCCTCCAGGTTTGTCAGGCCGTCTCCATCCACGTCATCATAGCCATCCATTTCGGAAGGAAGTAGACCATGTTCGACTTCCCATCCGTCCGGCATACCGTCTTTATCGCTGTCTGGCGAAGTCGGATCACAAGAATAGACATTGACTTCTTCCCCGTCGTTCAGGCCGTCGCCATCGCTATCTGAAATGAATGGGTCGGAACTGTAGACGTCAACCTCCTGTCCGTCAGGCAGCCCATCGCCGTCGGTGTCAGGATTGCCAGGCTGCGTTCCAAGATCCAGCTCCCTTTGGTTGGTGAGTCCGTCACCGTCCGCGTCGTCATCGGGCTGCGAATCGAGACTGCCGAAAACCTCAAATTCTATCCGATCGAGAGTTCCGTCGGCGTCACTGTCGATCGCCTCGTCCGCACCGATATCCATCGTCTCATAAGGCCTTGCCTCGCCATCAATATCCAAGGACGAACCGTAAGCGTTTGTGCCTGCGTTGATGCATGGGGAACCAAGCTGGAGGCGGTAATCGCCATTCCCGACGAAAAGAGGATCCTGCTGAATGACACCTTCGCCTCTCTCGTCCTCATCAATCTCAGACACGCAACTGTAGGACACCGTGCACCCTTCCACGGCATCGCCCGAGTCCCAAATTATGCAATTGGCGACAATCGCCTCCAAATCACGGGGCACGGAGATTGCGCCGACGTTCTCGTCGGTTGTTGGATTCCCAACGAAGGTGCAATTGAGTATGACCGGGCTGCAATAGCCTGCTGAGACCGCGGGACCTCCTTTGCTGGAGATGTTGTTCACGATGAGACAGTCGGTCAGCAAAGCGTTCTCGCAGTATTCGAAGAATAGGGCCGAGGTCCACCTGGATGAGTTTTTGGAAAATGTGCAGCGGGAGATGCGGACGGAACTGTACACGCAGCCCATGCCGCCGCCTGCATGTTGGGAGTAGTTGCCGCTGAAAGTCGTGTCGGATACCTCCACATTACTGAAGTAGCAGTACATGCCGGTGCCTCGTTCATCTGTGCTTATCTCCCGATGGTCGTTATCCTTGATAATGCACTGCGAGACGATGAGAGAGGAATCGGTACAGTAAATGCCGCGTGCGGAGCCCTCAGACCCGTCCTGGGGCGTGTTGGTGATAGTAACGCCTGAAATCTTCGTTAGGCCGACATTGTCGCAGGAAACAGCCCATTGAACGCCAAAGCCGTTTATAGCTGTCGTTTTCGCATCGGTTCCTCTGAGGAATATGCGATCTCGCATCCTGACTCTTTCCCTGTATTCGCCGGGCGCGAGGTGAATTACTGCTGGCGACGGGGCGCGCCACATCGCCTCGCTGATATATCTGAAAGGGGTCTCGTACGAACCGTCGCCCGGCAAAGCAGTGTTCGCATCAACATAGACCACGACGGGCGATTCGGAGTTCACAGGGTCCGAGCCGAACCGGTATTCCTCCGTATTGGTGAGTTCGTCGCCATCCGGGTCGTCATCAGCATCCGGAAGCTCGGGTCTCAGGCCGTGGCTATATTCCCAGCCATCGGGCAGGCCGTCGGCCTCCGAATCGTCATCTAAAAGGTTGGGCGTTCCATCGCCGTCCGTATCCTGTTGCCATCCATTGTCGGAGCCCGCAAGCGCGTTCCAGAAATCAACCTCCTCTCCGTCTTGAAACCCATCGTCATCGGAGTCGCCGTCGTAGAGCGCTGTCGCGTAAACAGAGAACTCCGCCGCGTCGGACAGCCCATCGGCGTCGGTATCATCCGAGAGGGGGCCGCCTCCTAACAGGTATTCGTCCAGGTCGGACAGGCCGTCACCGTCCGAGTCATCGCCCCCATCCTTCGATAGGTCTCCGAAAAAGGAAATCTCCCAGTAGTCCTGGATGCCGTCCCCGTCGGAATCAACGCATTCATCGGCGCCCATGTCTATTGCGGCCCCGGACTGACGTGCATCCCCGTCTATGTCTATGCTCGGCTCGATGGTGGTAGCCTTGCCGGCGTTGACGCAGGGGGAATTGGGCAGCAGATGATAGTCCCCGGTCGGCGAATGCCTGAACAAAGGATCAACGTGGATGTTCCCCTGTCCAACGTTCTCATCGCCGTCGTCCACTGTATCTTCAATGCAGCAGAAAGTCGCGCTGACCCGGGAAAGGTCGTCGCCGTTGCCCCAGACGATGCAGTTGAAAATAATCGCCCCATAATCGTCCAGGCTGGCGATACCGCCCGCCCCGCCCCAGGGCGTGGAATTATTGACGATGGTGTTATTGACGATGAGCGGAGCACAATAGCGAAAATCTATGCCGGCGCCGACCTCGGCCGCCGTGTTTCGTACAATTAGATTGCTGAATATCCTGACGGGATCACGGTAAATCCTGATCCCCCCTCCATGTTCTCCCGCTTGATTACCCTCGATCATGTTGAAGGCGATAAGGCATTCTTCCTCAGCGTGGATTCCTCCGCCCAGGTGAGATGCAGTGTTGTTGCGGACGTTGTTGCGCAACACGGAATGAGAAGATTCGCTCCAGATACCTCCGCCGGAGTTAGCTTCATTGTTCTCAATGATGTTATCGGATATGGTGGGGGGCGAATCGCCGGGACTTATTCCCCCGCAAAAAATGCCCCCTCCGAAGGTCGCGAGATTTCCCGTGATGCGGTTCTCAGTGATGTCCACGGAGGACTCGAAGGAATAGATTCCACCGCCGTCCAGGCCCCAACCGTTTCTTATGGTGAAACCTCGAACAAGGCCCATGGTGACACCCTCGATGGTGATAACCGGGCCCGACCCACCCGCGTCTATGATCGTCACATCCCGGCCTTCCCCAAGGAGAAAAATGCCATCGGCCAGAATCACATTCTCTAAGTAAAGGCCGGCGCGCACGTATACTACACCGGCCTGTCCGGAAGCGGCATCCATCGCCTCCTGGATTGTGTTATAAGGATGCTCGGAAGAGCCATCCTCCGGCCCCACGTTGGCGGCATCCACGTAGATCGTCGGCGGCGAAGAATCGTCCAGCGGGTCCGTGCCGTATTGGAACTCCTCGATATTCGTCAGGAAATCCCCGTCTGGATTCTCCTTCGTGTCGTCAAGATTAGGGTTGAGCCCGTGTGCGACCTCCCAATCGTCGGTCATGCCGTCATTGTCCGAGTCGCTATTGAGAGGATCGGTGTTGTGAGTCTTCACTTCATCTCCGTCCAGAAGCCCGTCGTCATCGGTGTCTGCATCGAGGGGATCGGTATTCTCAGCGAGTTCCTCACTGTCTGAGAGATTGTCGTCATCCGTGTCCTTGTCTGTGGGGTCGGTCCCGGCATTGTACTCTCCCAGGTTTGGCAGACCGTCATCGTCATAGTCTCCTCCGGGCTCCTGGGAGCGGTCGCCGAAATACTGAATCTCCCAACCATCCTGCATTCCATCTTCGTCCGCGTCCCGATAGAGAGGGAAGTTCTCCGTCGGTTCACAAACGCCAACAAGGCTATCGTCATAGGGGATGAGACGAAATTGAGTCTGGGAATATGCCGGGGCAGGCTCGTCAACCGCGGAGTCCCACACGAAGGTATAGGCAATCCCTGCTGGAGACGACGCGAGATCGGTTACCCCGTCGCCCCCATCGGCAGGAGTCGCGACCTTCCAGGAGAGGCCCCCGTCAATCGAATACTGGGGATAGACGCCGCACGTGTCGCTCGTCGCATCCGACAGAACGTACTCGAACGTGATCTCATCCACCTGGTATCCCTGGGGGGTCTCTATGGTGACCACGGGCGCATCAGGGCTGGTCTCTGGATCGAGCCTTCTCAGATAGAGCATATACGGCCCGCTGCCATCCAGGGACGGTCGAAATCCCCATAAGAGAACGGGGCGGTTCTGTGGGTCCATCACCAGATCGCGGGGGAAAGACTCTCCTCTGCAATTCGTGACTCCACCTGCAAGATACGATCCGGTGCTCACTTCACGCCAATTCAACCCATCCCAGACTTTAGCGAAAACCTCGGCCGGTTGAGGCAATGGGCGGCCAGGGATGCGAGTCCAACACAAGAGAATTCGGCCATTCTCATCCACAGTGATCTTGCGTCCCTCTGCGCCGGGCGGAAGAACGCCGGAGCCGCTCGCCGAGCCTGCCGAGACCTCCTGCCACGACACGCCATTCCAGCGGACCAGATAGCAGAAGTCCTTGGCGTACTCTTCTCCTGCCTCCATCCACGTTATGTAAATTTCGCCCTCCCGGCTCGCGACCTCGGGCCAATACGCGCCCTTCTGCGATTGACTGATGCCGCCTCCGGAAGCGGAGCCCTGAGGAACCTCCACCCAAACCCTGCCGTCCCACTTCTTCACATAGACTTGATACTCGGCGTCCCGCTCACGCTTCCTCGACCAGACGACCCATGGATTCCCCTGGTCATCAACCGCTGCCCGGGCGGAGGATGCGGGTCCCCCACTAATCCCGTTGTGCTGAGCCGACCACATATCCATTTCCGACCACTTCTGTCCGTTCCATCTCTTGATGTAAACACCGCCGCCGCTCGTCTCGCGAGGCGTGCTCAGCCAAGCGAGGATAGGATTGCCGTCCCCGCCCACGACCACGTCCTGAAGAGAAGCCCAGTTTTCTTCACCGCTAATGCCTCCTCCCGTTGCCGACCCCTCACCCATCTCCGACCACTGCACTCCATCCCATCTCCGGACATACAGGGTGCCCCCTTCCGTCCATGCCATTACGGGCGACGCATCCCCCATCACCGCCACCATGGGCTCACTGGCCCTATTGGTCGTGTTGGTGATTCCGCCGCCTGTGGCGGAGCCGGCGCCCATTTCTTCCCACGCCGTCCCATTCCACCTTTTGAGATACACATTTCTCGGTCCGTCGTGGCTGTCATAGCCGCTCCATACAACGATAATGTTCCCGTCTGGGTCGAAGGCGACGGAGCCATATTCTGTGAACTGGCTCGGGCTGCCCAGGCCGCTGCCGGAGGCGGAACCGTCCAGTTCTACCCAGGTGGAGGCGGACGTTAAGCTCATCGAGCAACAGGCTGCCAGTGTGAAGAGAACTTGCCTGCCTCTCTGAGACGAATGCCAGGCTCGCGTCCTTGTACATTTGCCTCTATCGAGAGAAGGTGCGTTCCCGGCAGACGACGCGTGAGTCCTCATGGCTACGGCCTTTCGTTGGGCGTTACAAGGATCCTGTAGAATCGCTTCCGGACAGAGCCCGGTGGCTTGCCCTGCATGCCATCGCTCGTTCCCCGATCCACCCAGGTCATTCTTCCGTCTCCCTCGTCGGTCAGGTCTTCGGGGCGAACCGGGCTGACTTGATGCCAGGTCATCCCGCTTCCGAAATCATCGCTCGACCAAAAGATGTCGTAAGCTTTGTCTCCTGAGGCCGGCCACGTGATCCACACGAAGTCCTGCTCTCCCGGAGCACTCGCACGGTGGACGGCCATCACCCCGAAGTAGCTTTCCGGGGAAGTGGGGTCTGTGCCTGAAACGTATTCGGTGTGATTGGAGTACCCATCGCCATCGAAATCCTGGTACGGGAAAACACTCTGGATAGCGTCGATTGGATCGTCCGGGGAATGGTCTACAATTCGCTTTTCCCAGGCGTCCGGCAGGCCGTCTCGGTCAGAGTCAATGATGATCTCGAACTCGCCGCTTTCCCCGGAGACGCCCTTTCCCGGATCGGACGGCGTTATCCGGACACGGACGGTCGCGCTCTGCACTAGCCCGACATCAGCAACGGGATCCCATCGGAAGGTATGCAGGAAACCGAGCGGAGAGGAGAGGAGGTGTGTGGTACCGGCTTCTCCATCGGCGCAGGTGGCCGGGAGCCAACCGCCATCCTCCTGGGAGTACTCGGCTACAATATCGCAGGGATCGCCCTGGGAATCATAGAGGGTGAATATCACCTCCACGTATTCAACCGTGCCTCCGGCCGGGGTCTGGACCAGCACAAGCG
>JABMQX010000454.1 GCA_013203085.1 bacterium
ATCGAAGGTCTTGCACTCTCGCTCTCGCCGCCACTTCGCGTGGAAATAACCCGTGTTAGGCGGCAACTCCTGCACCTTCCGGAACCCGATGTCGAGAGTGGCCAAACAAGGCCTCTTTGCCTCACTCGTGACCACGAACCTGGCTCGGCTGCCGAAAGGCATTCGCCAATAGGAGTACCAGTTTCCGATCTCCATCCCGAGTGGAAGTGAAGCATAAGGCGAATCGCCGAAACTTTGCCCGAAGAAGTCTCCGAGAGGGGCCCAAACGCTGGGGTTTGTCTCGTCATCCCAGAAAACTTTCAGGACGACTTTTCTTCCGATGGCTTTTTCGGCTGCAGTAGTGAGTTTGCCCTTGATCTGGTAAATGATTGCCGGTCCCTCGATCTCGTGTAGAACAGCCGTCTGTCCCGGTTGAAGGTCAATGGTCTTTCTCCCCCAGAACAATTCCATGGGTTGGGGGTCCCAACCGCAGTTGAAGAGCTTGCCGCAGACCTCCTCCATGACCGATTTCTCTTTATCGCTCAGCTCCAAGCGAAAAGTCGGCACTTTCGTTCCGGCGGGGAACGATGTGTACCCGATATGGTAATACTGAACGATGCGCTTATCCTTGTCAGTGCTTACTGAAGTGACTTTGCACGATTTCTGGTAAGGGATGGGGAGATAACAGTTGGAGGCGGGGTTATTCCCGCCGAGAACAACCCTCCTCTGCCAGACCAGTGGACGCCGAAAGGGTTCGACCTTGCCACTGAACAACTCGCTGAAATCGAGCTCGATAGGATCGGAGTCATCAAGGTAGAAGCGAATCTTTCCCTGTGGATTGGCGGACCAGATGCGGTTGATGTAACCAGGGCCCTCCATCTCGGCCATTACGTCCTCGCCCGCCCCGGCATCGTAGCGGATGTAATTGCCGGAATCACCGTTGGCTGACCAGTCCAAGTACTGCTCTGTCGCCTCGTCATAGCGGGACCTCCGGTCATAACTGGAGAACTGGTCGCATTCTTCCTCTTCCACCAAATAGGGCAAATGGTCTAAATCCACAAGCCGCCTCAGGAGGTCAGAATAGGTACGAGTTTGCTCCGCCGGCGCATCCCTTGCCGCAAGCAAAGTTCCGATGAGGATAAGCGCAGCCAAAACAACCACCGTTGCTGTACGAGAGCCCATTTTATCTCCTTTCCCTGCAAATGTGTGTCAGCCCGTTAACATTTCTCCATAGGAGAACCGATATTCTTTTCAGAATCAAAGGGAGCGTGCAGCATCATCGAACAACCGGCGCCGATGATACATGACGCGTGAACCTTGCTCAAGCCGATTGGGGTAAGGTGGAGACTCGCACTCTCCCTTCACCTTCTTCCGCAACTCCATAAACTCAGACCACATTGCAGATGGACATGGCGCCTTGAGGAAATAGAGGGCGAACACTCTACTTCTTCTCGGCTCCCAACTCTTTTGCGAGGACTTCCTCAAGCGTGCCGCCGCGAACGTTGTTTGAAATGACCTTGCCGTTCTTGCCGACCAGGTACATGGCGGGGATGGCACGTATGCCGTAAGCTTTTCCCACCTTGTTACCCCAACCAAGGCCGTCGAAATACTGCCGCCAGGTCATCTTCTCTTCTTTGGTGAGCTTAAGAAGTTTCTCCTTGGATTGGTCGAAGGAAATGCCCACTATCTCGAAGCCCTTGTCGTGATACTTCCGATAAGCCTTGACCAAATTCGGGATTTCCGTAAGGCAAGGCCCGCACCAGGTTGCCCAGAAATCCACAAGGACAATCTTTCCTTTGTAATCTGCGACCCTCAGAGCTTTCCCCTCCATATCCTTCGTTCCTTCTTGGAATTCCGGAAAGGCCAGTCCTTCCGGAGCAACACGGAAGAGGACCGTCCCCGCCTGCTTATGGACTTCGGGGAATTTCGCCTTACTTTCCTCAAGCACGGCGTTCACCAGCTCCCTGGCTTTTTCGGAATTCCGCACTCTCCCGTATTGCTCGGCCGCGAAGAGCTTGAGCTCGAGAGATCTTTTCGGGTCCTTTTCTGAACGGAGAATGCGGTCAGCAAAGCTGTCGTCCCTCGCCACCTGGATGCTGATTACGATTAGCTCTCTGTCAATATCATCTGCTACCTTCGCTCCCTCTTTTGTCTTCTTGTAGTCGAGGAATGCTTTCAAGAGCTTGTTTTTCGCGTACTCTTTGGTCCTCTTCTGCATTTCCTCCGGAGAGAGCTGTTCCTTCCGCAAGGAGGAAACAAATTCCCTGTATTTCTTAACCTGTTCCATCTGGAATTGCTGAAAGGTAACCTCTGCTTCTTTGGCACCGCTTGCCACAACGGACACGGC
>JABMQX010000455.1 GCA_013203085.1 bacterium
CGCTCAGGGTCCGTCCAGCAGACGATAAATCTGCGTCGAACCGACATTCTCAATTACGTCATTACTCCCTCGCGCGAGGGGACATTTGTTATCCCGCCTATCTCCGTGCAAGTCGCGGGGCAGACCCTCAGGACGAATCGGCAGAACCTCTCTGTAAGCAAAGTCCCCCAAGACGCCAGGATGCGTCTGACGGTCTCAGTGTCTAAGAGAGAGTGCTACGTTCTTCAGTCCATTGATGTGACGTTCAAATGGTACATCTCGTCCGACGCACGGCGGTACGAACTGAACATCCCGCTTCTTAATGACAAAGACAATCTATCTTTGAAAATGATCCCACCTTCATCCGCCGGCAAGCGGAAGATTGTCGCCAACAGGTATGAACTCAGTGCGGGCTCCTCGTCAGAGAAGCTCGATGGGACGGAATACACCGTTTTTTCCCTGTCCTTTCGCATATTTCCGCCTGAGCCTGGTCTGTACACCGTTCGCCCGGGCACTGTAAGGGCCTACGTCCAGAGCGGATATAAGATGGAGACTGACCTCTTCGGTTCTCGCCGGAGGGCGCCGAACTACGAGAGGATCTTTGCGGCGTCCGACCCGATCAATCTGGTAGTCGAGGAGCCGCCCGCTGAGGGAAAGCCCGCTGGATTCACCGGCGCCATCGGTAAGTACAGCATTTCTGCTGGGACTGATGATACACGTGTCAAAGTCGGAGACCCTATCCTCTTGAAGGTAAGCATCTCCGGGGACGGTTTGCTGGAAAGAATCAAAAGGCCTCGCCTTTCCGAAGACCCTGCTTTTGCGGGGGACTTCTTGATTAGCGAGAGCCTCGCCCCCGGGGACGTTTCCGGAAACAACATTACATTCGAGCAGACCGTCCGCGCCAAATCGGAAAAGGTCAAGGAAATCCCGAGCGTTGCGCTCGCGTACTTCGATCCCGACAAAGAAGCGTACGATATTGCGAGGAGCAGACCGATTCCCATCACGGTTCTCCCCACAACGGAGGTTACAGCGGAGGACGTCGTGAAGTTCGGTTCGGGGATTTCTCCAGGAGCAACCACTCGCCCGGAAGAACTCGCAGGAGGAATTCTCGCCAACTACAATCACCTCGAGGCCCTTCGCAACCAGGCTGTGAAGTGGTCTCTTCTCTCTTTCCTGGGCTTGCCTCCGGCGGCGTACCTGATAGTGCTCGTGGTCGTTGGGCGGCGTAGAAAGCTCGCGGGGAATGTCGCTCTGGCGAGGTCAAGGTCCGCCAGGAAGGTGCTCATGCGTTACCTGGCGGAAGCGAGAGGCTATCTCCGGGGAGAAGATCGCCGCTTTTACGATTCCGTGGCGAGAGGGATCGGCCAGTTCACCTCCGATAGGTTGAACCTGGGAACGGGCGAGCTGACGGCGTACGACGTGGAAGCCCTCGCGGAGCAGGGCAAAATCAAGATGGAAATTTCTGAGAAGATCAGCGAGCTCTTGACCCAGTGCGATGCCGGGAGGTTCACGCCGTCGTCTCAATCCGTGGAGGACAGAAGAGAACTTCTCCGCCGGGCAGAGGGATTGGCCAAGCTTTTGGAGAGGACGTTATGAGGCGTGCGGTTTTTCTATTCCTGCTCTGCTATCTGGGGTTTTGCCCTACGACAGCTTGGGCGGCTGAGTCCGCGGAGTCTCTGTTTCTGAAAGCGAATGGGGCGTTCCAGAAAGGGCTCGATTCGACTGGCCAGGATAGAGTTGAGGGAATACAACAGGCTGCTTCCCTCTACGAGCAGATCATCGAAGAAGAAGGAATCCGCAACGGCTATCTGTACTACAACCTCGGCAACTGTTACTTCCAGCTCGGGCATATCGGCAAGGCGATCCTGAACTACCGCCGGGCCGAGAGGTTAGTCCCGAATTACTCCGACCTCAAACGGAACCTCAAGTCAGCGAGAGGACGCCGAAAAGATGCCATCCAGAAAAGCCAGGTCCGCTCGATCGCCCGAACGCTCTTGTTCTGGCACTATCTGATGAGCTTGCAGACGAAAATCGTAGTCTTCTCCATCGTGTTCTCCACGATTTGGATACTTCTTCTGGTGAAGTTGTTTTTCGATAGGCCGCTGGTCAAGTGGGCGCTGTGCCTGTGCATCTTTTTTGCTCTGGTTTTTGGCGTGTCGGGAGTCCTGGAATCCTATGAGGAGCGCTCGGTCCGGTTCGGCGTGATCCTCGCCGAAGAGACGGTTCCGAGGAAAGGTCCGGGGGAAAGTTACGCGAGGAGCTTCAAAGAACCGCTGCATGAGGGGGCCGAGTTTCGCGTCAGGGACGGACAGGCGAAATGGTTACAGATCGAACTCGACAACGGGAGCCTATGCTGGGTGAACAGGAGGCATCTCGGTCTGATATAGCCCTCAATCCGCCGAAAGGATGGGGCGGGGCGTGAATTGCTTTCCGAACAGGTGAAGTGCTGGCGCAAACATTCCTTGGCAACAAGAGCTCAGCCGGGAGAGAATCTCTCGCTAAGCAATGCGATTCGCAAATACGGTTACGTATGGTGCGCTGACCACGCCCACGGCGTGGCTTTGACGGGATAACAAGATAGAGGCAACGGGGCGGCGTTACATAAATGGCGACACTGAACTCCTGTGGGAATCGCGGGCAAGATGCCCATGCGACGGCAGTTGAGGAAGGGTCGTCGTCATCTTGCTGTGTGCGCTGTCTGCGCTGAGTTCATCTCGGCCCAAGACTGAGGGGTTACGATTTTGCGAGAATCGGGGTTGACTTTTTCGGCATGGGGTGCTATTTATTATCTTGTTACCATTATCTTGATAGCAAGGGGTCATTATCGGGTGATGTCTTCAGCAAAAGCGGGCGGCTATAATGAAGGCAAAAGGGATCAAACAGGCGGCAATTCTCACATCGGTTCTTCTCACCGGCAGCGCACTGTTATTTCTGCAACTCACGAGGGGGGGGGCGACTTACAGCAGCAGGCTTTCCTGAATTCCCCACTGACGGCGCTTCGCCTGTCAAGGTAGTAGCGGAGGAAGAATCCAATCACTGGTGCGAGGTTGATGTGGACCCCTCGGCAGGCACGGTCAGGCTAAGGGCGAGAAGGCTGACGCAGGGTGGCATAATCGAGACGTACCAGCTCTACCCCACGCCTTGAAAGGAGGTCGCACAATGCCTGACGGGATATTTCGCGCGGCTGTCAGCACGCTGGCCCTTGCACTATGCATGGTCGTGGACGTCGGGGCAGCCACGATTCACGTGGCGATGGGGGGCAGCATCCAGGCCGCCATTGATGCGGCGTCGCCAGGCGACACCGTCTACCTTGGCCCGGGCGAGTACTTCGAGAACATCCGCGTGAAGCAGGGGGTTGCACTCGTCGGGTCCGGAGCCCAGGCGACGACCATCAGAGCCTTACTGCGGGGCTGCGTGGTTCTCGCAGACGGCGACAACGAGCTGCGCCATTTGACCATTGCAGACGGCGATCCGGGAGTCTACGCTAGTAACGGCGGTGATTTCATCGCATCCGATTGCTCCTTCATCGGGAACAACAGTACGGCAGTCGTCACGTTATTGGGGCGTGTTCCAATGGAACAGTACACGACTTTCTGGATCAGCCATAACGAGGTCTCGCATTTGGACAGGCCATGGAGCAACCCGTACCCTTCCAAAACGACCCTAAATGACATTCCATTCTTGGCTTTGGGCGCCAGACCGGCTGCGAGCTATGCCGAGCGTTACTCGGCAGACTGGATCTATGTGCTACCCCTCGGAGAAGCATATGAGGTTTGCCTGTATCCAGACGATAAGGGAGTATGGCGCAAGTTGTCTGATGGCGAACCAGCCTCGTATGAACTGATCGAGGTCTATCCTGGGAAAGGATTTGTCTATTCCATGGCGGACATAGACAAGTTGGAGGACAGGCGGTTCTACGTCGCGAAGCGACCGTACAGTCCCGCGGATTGATAAGCCGTTAGCTTCTGGCTCCGGCCGTTTGCTGATGAATCCTGGGCGGTGATTTAGAGGCGATGTGCAAATGGCGAGAATAGGCCGACTCGGTGTTTTACTCTTTTCGCTTTCGCTACCCCATGGCGCGTTCGCCACAACGTGGTACGTCGACTCTATGGCCTCTCCCGGAGGTGACGGCTCATCGTGGGAGCATGCCTTCGCAACAATCCAGGCCGCCAGAGATGCGGCCGACGATGATGACGTGATCATTGTGGCTCCGGGATCCTACTCTGACCCGTCCGGGACCATTTCTTTCGGCAAGGCTGTCACTCTCCAATCGAGCGATCCTGACGACCCGGACGTGGTCTCCACGACCATCCTTGAAGAAACCGGGATCAGAGCAGCTAACTCCCAAACCAGTTTCTCCGTCCGTGGGTTCACAATAAGGGGAGCAGGTGTATCGCTGGTTTGTCGCTCAGTGACGATCACGAAGAACGTCATTGTCGGCTTACCCTGGCGAGACAGCGTGGGTATTTCTGTGCATACAGCCGACGGCCTGATCGACAGAAACGTGATAGCCAATCACAACGGACGTGGTATCTCTTGCCGAAATTCGTCGGTCGCTATCGTCAACAATGTGATCGCTGCGAACTCAGCCGGATACGGCGGAGCCATTCTTTGTGAAGACTCCGAAGCGCTTATCATGAACAACACCATCGTGAGAAACTCGGCCTCTGTCGCGGGTGGGGGCATCTTCTGCGACGGGGAGTCAACGCCTACGATAGCCAACTGTGTCCTCTGGGAAAACGGCGACGACCTCTACAATTGCCAGGCAACATACTCTTGTATCGAGGACGGCGATCCTGGGGAGGGGAACTTCTGTTATTATCCCTATTTCATGGATCCCGACAACGGAGACTGTCACCTCGAGCCGTGGTCACCTTGCATCGACGCCGGCGATCCGGCATCGCCCTTCTTCCTCGAACCGGAGCCGAACGGCGGGCGCGTCAATGTGGGTGCTTACGGTAACAGCGCCGAGGCCGCGTGCCGCTGCGCCGACGCCGGAGGGGACGGCCTTCCGGACGAGTGGGAAATGCTTCAATTCGGACACCTGGATTACGGCGGGCAAGACGACGCGGATGGAGACCGTATCTCGAACGTAACGGAATATCTTTTCGGCTGGGATCCGACGTGCCCAGCCATAACTCTGGTCGACAACATTAGTCGAGGAAAGTGCTATCAAGAGATCCAGCCAGCTATCTTCGAGGCCGGCGATGGCGAGGAGATTGTTGTCTTTCCGGGAAATTACCAAGAAAGCATCAACTTCATGGGCAAGGCGATAACCGTCCGTTCTGCGGATCCCCTGGACTTGGCAATCGTCGCCTCCACAGTGATCGAGGCCGACACTGGAGACGTTGTCAGTTTTTCGACCGCCGAATCCCGACGTTCGGTGGTTAGGGGCTTCGAGCTCAGACATCCAAGGGGGATCGCCGGTCGTGCCATTCTGTGTGAGGCATCTTCGCCAACCATTTCTCGCAATAGGTTAGTCCACAACACTCTCGGTGCCTGGAGCGGTCCGTTCAAATCCGAGAAGGGCGCTGGGATTTACATTCGCTGCGGTTCGCCGCTGATTGAATACAACACGATCCAGGACAACGACGGCTCAGCGATCCACTGCGAGGAAGGCGAACCCGTCATCAGATGGAACATCCTGACAGAAAACTTCGGGGCCTCGGGCGCCCTGCACCTGGAGCGTTGTCCCTCGGCACTCATTGAGGGAAATGAGATCACCGCCAACGGGGCCGGAGGTCTGTATATCGGGTACTCACATGCTTGCATTCTGAACAATCTTATCTCACTGAACCGTTCAGCAGGTGCCCATCTTCTGGGCGGCACAGGGCTCATCCGGGGCTGCACAATAGCACGCAATAGTTCAGCAGGAATTAGCACCAGCCACGCCATTGTTGGCTTTGTTGTGTCCAACTGTATTTTATGGCAAAACGGCGTCGAGTTGGAAAACGTGAACGCAACATATTCATGCGTTCAAGGGAGTGCTCCAGGAGAGGGCAACATATCCGATGATCCTCTGTTCATCAGTCCGACTGGAGGCGACTTTCGGCTAAGGGCCAATTCTCCCTGCATCAATGCCGGCAATACCGCGGCGGCTCTGGAGGTGGCGCTATCCCCTGTGGACCACGGCGCCCTGATCTCATGGTCCGCCGGAGAGGATCTGGATGCAAACCCCCGCATATCGGGCAGCGCGCTGGATATGGGTGCCTATGAGTATCAGGAAGGCCCTCCCGACCTTCATTTCCTCGTCGAATACTCCTCCGACCTGGAGTCATGGGAATCCATCCAGGTAGGTTCTGCTTGGGAATGGATTGACGAGACGCTCGATGGCGTTGGAAAAAGGTTCTACAGGCTAAGAGTCCGCTGAGCGTAACGTACCCAGCCCTGCTCGCTAGCGACGACAACTCGATCTCTGCGGCTTCCGCTGGGTCACGAGACTCCGCTATGATGACCACCTCGTGGACAGACGACGGCTCAAAGACCGGCGTCCCGCCCTCCCTCGCCCCCCGCCGCTTCTACCGCATCCTTGAAAACCCCTGACTCCCCGGGTATAATGTAACTGATGGAATGAGCGCAGAGACTTTCCCCTGGTCGGGCTCCAAATTATCAAGGCTCCGGTCAATTCTGCATTAGCCTGGGCGCACCAGCGAGGCCATCATGGCAAGTCGTCACAAGAAAAAATCTCGTTTCTTTCGCCTTACGCGTCGGGGCAAAGCCCTGCTTTTCTTTTCGGCGGTGATTCTACTCGCCGCCATGACCACCGGCAGAAACGTCGTTTACCTCATTTTCTCACTCATTCTCAGCTTCATGTTTGTTTCCGCAATGATTGCCGCAATCACTTTGCATTGTCTCCGGGTGTCGCGGCTGGTCCCCCAACACATCTTTTCCGGCAATCCTTTTCTTGTGGAAACCCGGGTTGCCAACGATAAGCAATTCTTTCCTTCCTTCTCTCTCATGGTCAGCAACATTCTAAATCAGAAAGAATTGAAAGGGCGCTACATCCTCAAGCTCCCCCCGCAATCGTCCGTTTCCGTCGCCCACAAGTACCTCATCGAGAGGAGGGGCAGGTACACCTTTCACAGCGTAAAAGTCTCGACTACCTTCCCCCCCGAGCTATTCCTCAAGGGGTATCTGGTGATGGAGCCCGAAACTATCATTGTCTATCCCCGCCTCGTCAGACTCAATCCCCATTTCCTCAATGACATGGTCTCCGAGATCGAAAATCAGGTCAACCGAGCCGGATTGGGCACAGACCTCTACGGTTTCAGAAAATACCAGGACGGCGACGATTCCCGTTTCATCAACTGGAAGCTTTCCGCCAAGACCCGCGACCTGGTTGTCACAACGTACTGCCACGAGCAGAGTCTCAAGGTCTGTGTCGTTTTC
>JABMQX010000456.1 GCA_013203085.1 bacterium
GTGGCAACCGTCATATTGCCCACCGATGGCGACATCATCATCAAAACCCGCAAAGGTTCCACTCCCGAACCCCAACACATGCAGCTTTACCAACTTCTTGAAGTCCTCAAACAAATCATGCGGCCAAAGAAAACCATCATCACAAATGCTGAAATGTAGTGATGGAAAAATCACAGTTCTCCTCCATTCATCACTACAAAGTGCGGAAGTTGGGCTAATCCTGCCCCCCGTCAGTCGGAAGAAGAGTCGATCGCGTTCACCCGATTCTCCAGCCGGCCATGAGAAGTTTGTCAAACATAACACTGGCCGAATTTCAAATCACTCAGATTGGCAAAATAGCGGCGCGAGCATTTCGAAAGGAGGCTGATAGCCCATGCAATTTGAGGACCTTGGGGTGCTATTGGAGTTTCAATATTCTCCCGGGTTCCCTGCCATATCCCACAAGGTTCAAATGATCGCCATGGACTTCAACGATCGCATACGCGGTTTCGTCGGTTTCACACATGCCCTTCAGGGTCAGGTAGTGAACGCCGTTCCTTTCCGCATAGTTGCCGGCATGGTTGTGTCCATTCACATAAGCCACGACGCACTGGTTTGACTCAATAACTCTGAGCACTTCATCCTCGTTCCAGAGGTTATGAACATTCGGAGGGAAAACTGGAAAGTGAGAAAACAGAATAACCTTCTCTCCTGCACCAGACGCTTTCTGGAGCTCAGCCTTCAGCCAGGCGATATGCTCGCTTCCTATGCCTCCGTTCCAATCAGGTGTGTTGGGCTTATTCATTTTCGCCACTCGCTTTTGCATCGCCAGCCCTTCTTCGTATCTCGGGTTGCCCTCTCTCGGAAACACTCCCAAAACGCTGACATCGTTGCCATCCAATACGACGAATCGCCAACCATTGACTTTAAAACTGTAATACCGTGATTTCATCCCCAGCTTGGCGACAACGGCGTTCTTTTGTTGGTCCTGCACGCCGCTGAGATCGTGATTCCCAAGAACGTGGTATTTCGGCATGTCCAACCGGTTCCAGATGGGAAGCACTGCGTCGAATGCGGCGAAATCCTGTTCGATGAAATCCCCGAGCTGGATTGCGAACTCCACTTTCTTTGCATTGAACTCTCGGACACACTCGGCCAACTTCTTGAGAGAGGCGCGGTAGTACCTTGACCCTACAGAGGGGCAGTCACCATATTGAACGTCCGCCACAACACCAAATGTAAACTCTGTGGCTTGGGGATTCGAGTCGTCGGCGGCGTAGCAACGCCAACCTAAGCCCGCACCAATTGCGGCCCTTGCTATTGCTCGTAAGAAATCCCGCCGGCTAATAGTGTTCTCGATGTCTTTCATCACAGACTCCCATATCCACATTGGTTTTAGCGAGAGCTTTCCGTCCTTTCCGGATTCGCGATCCACCTTGGCAAGCTGCCTCGACGCACGGGGGCGGTTGATCGCCAGCTCACTGCCGTTTATCGATAAACGGGGAAGCAGTCTTCCCCGGTGGCAGGAACGATCCTGATCGCCTGCCCTCCTTTGGCCGACATGGTTGTCCGAAGCACCGTGTCGGGTTTTACGAGAAAACGCTCGATTTTCACATGAGTTCTTGTCTCGACGGTCGGATCGTCCGAATAGATGTGCGCTACATATCTTCTCCCGGGGTCCAAAAAGTCAAGCGGCACGTGGAGTGTGCGCGGCTGTCCGCTGTTCATGCACCCGACAAACCAACTGTCGCCACTGCGACGGGCAATGACCGCATATTCGCCGATTTTGCCGTGGATGACTCTGGTGTCATCCCAGACAGTCGGGACATGCTCGAAGAATTCGAGTTCCGGCTCGTCGCCAATCACATGATTGAGTCGTCCGCCGGCACGACGCGCGATTTGCCTTGATTCTCTTGGCCGGTCATACCAATACAAGAACTGCCAGGGACTGTAGAAGCACACCGCCTTGGCCAGTTGATACGCGTGGCTCGCATTTTGGCGGACCCGTTCATCATAATAGCAGATGGTGTTGTCAGCCGCACCGGCGAGCATTCGCGTGAACAGGATGGTGAGAGTCAAAGAGTTGACCGGGCTTGTCTCATCTCCCGCAATACCCTCTTGCGTCATCAGGTTGGGGTACGTACGGCAGTACCCCGTGGGGCGATATTCGTCATGCACGTCAACCATGAGTTGATTCGCCGCAGCTTTCCGAATAGCCTCATGCAGCCAGCTCGTCCATCGTTGCGAACCCACGTTGACGAAGCCATACTTGACGCCCTTAATTCCCCACTTCCTGTACAGAGGAAGAATTTCATCCAACTGCCGCTCCAACGCCCGCCGATTGACATAAAGGATGATCCCGATGCCACGCTCATCGGCATAGCGGATCACAGAATGCAGGTCCAGGGGGCCGGGTGAACGCTTCGGGTCCACAGTCACCGTCGTGGCGTCCGCTTCCTCGGAATACTCGTGGCCATACCACCCGGCGTCAAACTCGACGTACCGCAGGTTATGGTTTACGGCAAAGTCCACGCAGGCCTTTCCGCCAGCAGTCGTCAATGTGACCTCGCGGATCACTTTGCCGGGCTTGATCCAGGAGGTGTCCTCGATGGCACAGGGGTCATTCAGGTTCAGGATGATGTCGTTATTTTCCAGCAACTGTCCGGGGCTGGCCGCCACCATGATCACTCGCCAGGGTGTTTTCAAGGGCAACGCGGCTTTCACCTCGCTGCTCAGCGAGCTCACGAGGCCGTAGGGCTGCCCATCCAGCGGCGACAACCTCATCCGGGCATAATCCACGAGTCGGGCCTCGGCGAGTGCCACAAAGACATCATCAGCAATTTGAATGGTCAGAGGCCGCTCGCAACCGGGCTTGATCTTGCTCAGCGGAACTGTCTCGTACTTCCCCTGCGCGCTGTACACCGCCCAGGCAGAATGATCGCCCAGGAAGCGGAACTCGCTGTGCTCTCGGGTAATGGTGGCGTTCCGCATCCCGGCTTGCTTGGGAATGGTGTAGCAGAACGCCACGCCCTCGTCGTAAGCCCGAAAGGTCAAACGAAGCACGCGGTGCGGGGCCTCGGTCTCCTTTAGTTCGACCATCGCCTGATAGTGGTTGTCCCGGAGGGTGTTCCGCTCTCCGCAAACCGGCTTCCA
>JABMQX010000457.1 GCA_013203085.1 bacterium
AAGCACCCGAAGATGGAGTCGGCGAAGAAGGAGCTCGCAAGCATCCAGAAAGACATTGATGGCAAGATCCAAAAGGTTGTTGACGAAGTCCACAACTCCTACTTGAAGGCGAAAAGCGAAGAGGAGCGCCTCGTTGAAGCGGTCGAGACTAAAAAAGGGGAAGTGGTGGATTTCAACAGCAGGGTCAGTGAATATGGAAGCATCGAGAGAGAAGTTGAGGCCAATAGAGCAATCTACCAGGAAATCCTGAGGCGGAGCCGCGAGAGCGGCATTTCGGAGAGAACTGAGGAAAGCAATGTTCGCATTGTGGATAATGCGGAGGTGCCGGAGGCGCCCTTCAGCCCCAGGACGAAGTTCAATATCGCTCTTGCAATTATCGCGGGGCTTTTCGTGGGATGCGGCGGGGCTTACTTCGCCGAGCACGTCAACCAAACTGTGGTCGACCCGGAATCCGTCGAAAGAATCTTCAATAGGCCCTTCCTTGGAACGGTGCCTGAAGTCGCCGGAACCGGAGCTTCCGGCGGATTCGCAAAGAGTGACAAAGGCAAGAAAAAGGCGAAGGAAAGGGCCAAGGAAAGAGCTGAGAAAGAAGCGGAGATCATTAAAGGTTTCCTGGAATCAACCCTCTCCGAGGAAAGAAGAAAGAGGCTGCATGCATCAGCAAAAAAGAAAAGAGAGTACTATGACACAAAGAACAAGGACTATAAGACTATTCTCGCCGGGAGAGTTGCGGCTCTTCGGCCAAAATCAGGCGAAGCGGAAGCGTACAAACATATTCTGGCGGGCATTCAGTATTCCACCGTATCAAACAGCCTTAAGAGAATCTTGGTGACGAGCGCCGGGCAGGGGGAGGGCAAAACAACTACCCTCACTAACTTGGGAATATCCGCTGCTCAGAACGGCAAGAAAGTTCTTCTCGTGGATTGCGACCTGCGAAGGCCCAATGTTCATAAGGTTTTTGGCATGAACAGAAAAGAAAAAGGGCTGACCGATTACCTCATCGGCGAAGCTTCTCTCGATGAGATTGTGAAAAAGAAGGAAATCAAGAAGCCGGAGAGCCACTCGAAGAAAGATAACGAGACGAAAGACGAGGAGAAAACAGATGTGTTTGTCGTACCTCGCGGTACGTCAACTCCCAATCCCATCCGCCTGATTTCTTCTGATAGGATGAAAAAGTTCGTGGAAGAGGTCAAGGACCAGTATGACCTCATACTTTTCGATTCGCCTCCATGCACCCTTGTAGCGGACCCGCTGGTTCTGGCAAAGATTGTGGATGGCGTGATCAACGTAACACGAAGCAACAGGTCTAGCACGAAGATGGTTAAGAGAGGCATGGAGCTCCTGGCCAGCGTGAAGGCTAACATCCTCGGCATCGTCCTGAATCAAATGAAAGAGCGAGATCGCCAATATTATTACTACGGTCGCTACGGCTACGGCGGTTACCGTTATCGTTACCTCTACCGTTATCGCTACAGATACAGCTACTACAGCGAGGATAGTGAGGAAGAAGGCGAGGAAGGCGAGGAGTTTGAGGAAGTTTAGCCAGGGCGAGCCGGAAAACGTACGCATTGTCTCTCAGATTGAATGCCCTGAGCGGCATCTCACACAAAGGTGAACAAAGGTTAGCGCCTTTTCATGCTGCACGCTCGAATTGTCTTCGCTGGACCTGCGGCGAGCTAAAAAGGTCATTATCTCCCCTTGCTGAAGCGAAATCCGCCGGAGTCGCCGGGCCAGGTGAGATGGATGAAAAGGCTCCCCTGTCGGCTCGGAAGGTATGTTCGCAGGCTACCTCCTGCGCCTTGTTTCTCGGGTGATTCAGCGTTCCCCTCGACTTTCTGAGCGAGCATCATCATCGGCCAAACTTATGGAATTGAGCCAACCGAATCTTGGTGCAAGCTGACTTTTCGGCAAGAGAAGGTTGCGCGAGTTCCCTTCGCACGACGTTCTTTGCCGGGTGAGGGTTGCCTTCGGGGAGATAGGTACCTTGTGCAGAACGCGTTTCATTGAGAAACGCCGGGTATAATATCAGCTTTTCCGGAAAGTAGGTGAAAATGAAGCGTTCGATTGCTGTTATAGGCATGGGTTATTGGGGGAAGAACCTCGTTCGGGTTTTCGACGAATTGGGTGCGCTGCGGGCGGTTTCGGACGTGAATCCGGCTCGAGAGGCGGTTGTTTCGCAGAAGTACCCGGAGGTTCGGTTCTGCAGCCTGTTGGAGGACGTTCTCTCCGACGAGGAGATTGACGGAATTGTCATCGCCACGCCAGCGTCAACGCACGCAGAGTTGGCGCGTCGAGGTCTCGAAGCCGGAAAGAACGTCTTTGTGGAGAAGCCGCTGGCGCTTTCCGTTGAGGAGGGAGAGGAACTGGTCTCGCTGGCGGACCAAAGCGAGAAGGTGCTGATGGTGGGCCACCTTTTGCAGTATCACCCCGCTGTCCTGAAACTGAAAGAGCTGATCTGTCAGGGAGAGCTCGGGCGTATCCAATATGTTTACTCCAATCGCCTGAATATGGGCAAAATCCGCACGGAGGAGAATATTCTCTGGAGCTTCGCTCCTCATGACATTTCGGTGATAGTCGAGCTACTCGAAGAAGAGCCGAAAGAGGTGCGATCGCATGGCGGGTCATACCTGAGCAGCGATGTGGCGGACGTTACGGTCAGCGATTTCGTCTTCCCCAGCGGTGTCCGCGGACACATCTTCGTTAGCTGGCTGCACCCGTTCAAGGAGCAGCGCCTCGTCGTGGTGGGATCGAAGAAAATGGCCGTCTTCGAAGATACCGCCGAGAATAAGCTGACCCTCTACCCGCACAAGGTCGAGTGGATCAACCGTTCCCCGACGGCGGTCAAGGGCGAAGGAAAGGTTGTGCCGATTGAGATGCGAGAGCCTTTGAAGGTGGAATGTGAGCACTTCCTGGGGCGCATCGAAAGCCATCAGCCGCCGAGAACCGATGGCAGAGAGGGGCTGAAGGTGCTGCGGATACTCGACGCGTGCCAGAAGTCTTTGGAAACGGGCGGGGCAACCATTGACCTGTCTGTACAGAGAAAAGCTGTCGAAGCAGAGCCGCTTTATTTGGTGCACGAGTCCTCCTACGTGGACGAGGGGTGCGAGATCGGCGAAGGTACGAAAATATGGCATTTCAGCCACATCATGTCCGGCGCAAGAATAGGGAAGAATTGTTCCATCGGCCAGAACGTCAACATCGGGGGACGAGCCGTCGTCGGTAACCACGTCAAGGTACAAAACAATGTTTCGATTTACGACGAGGTGACGCTGGAGGATGAGGTTTTCTGCGGGCCTTCGATGGTTTTCACCAATGTGATCAATCCCCGCAGCGAGATTGTCAGGAAAGACGAGTACAAACCCACGTTGGTGAAACGAGGTGCTACCCTTGGCGCGAACTGCACTATCCTCTGCGGCAACACCATCGGCAAGTACGCGTTTGTCGGAGCAGGCGCCGTGGTGACGAAGGATGTCCCCGACTATGTTCTTGTGATTGGAGTGCCGGCTCAGACCGTCGGCTGGATGTGCCGATGCGGGGCAGCCAGGCTCGAGTTCCTTTCCGAAGGACAAGCCTCCTGCAAGCTCTGCAACCGAAGCTATACGAAGCAGGGCGACTCCGTAACGGAGGAGTGAAGGGAGGTTTCCCACCTCAAGCCGCCGAATCGCCTGTATGAGAACACGTATATGGGAACTAACACCTGATACCATCACATTCTCTAAGGCTTTTCCCCACCACCTATGACTGACCGGTATTACTTCCAGACGTCCTTATCGGGACCGAATCCCTCCTTTTGAAGTTCGGGTGCCAGCCCGTGCTTGTTGCAGCCCCTTGCCACAACGACGCAGTTGTAGCCCTCGAAAGACTCCGTCTCACCTACCCCTTGCCAGATCCTCCCCCCCCCGGCTCCCAAGGTGCGCGCTTCGTGAGCGCATTTCTCCTCCGAGCCCCCGTAAAACCGTCGTTTATGGCTCCGGAAGCGACGATTGTGTCGGATTCTCTTGTTCTTCTTCAGGCAAGGGGTTACATGAAACATCAGCGCTGACTTTCGGAAACACCTTCTTCTATGGCCTAACAGCTTGGCCTAACGAGTCTTATGTGGCGACACATGCGACGAGAGTTGCCAAAATCCGACGGCGCGGCGAATCTGGCAAAAGGAAAACATCTTGGATAACCTCTTGCAGTCACGTGGATTGCGGTATCGGCTCAATCCCGGCACGCCTTTTGCTCACTCATGCCACTCCGAGACTCTTTAAGAGGGAAAGAAATATTAACCCGCTCAGGCGTGTAACGTTGGAAAGGGGAGTACCGATGAAGAAGTTTATCAGGAAAACTTGGGCGAAAGTTGGGCTTGTTGCCTTAGTGTTTGCCGGCAGCAGCCTGATTTTGGCTTCTGCCGAGGTTATTTCAGGGTCGATTGACTCAGGCAGTGGCGTATGGGGCCATGATTACCTGTTAGGAAGTGAGGTTTTCGATCTCGGTCCTGCCAGTTCCGGCTCTTCCATCAGTGGAAATGTTAGCAACTTGTCGTTCGGAACGATGGACAACTCAACGTATGGGAGTTGGCTTCAGATTGGCTTTGTTGCCAAGAACCGCGCCGATGACGCCGTCAGCTCTAATGCCTCCGCGTGGCTGTTTAACCAGTCCGCTTTTCTTACCGCGTACGAGGACGCTTCGGGCAATCTGCTCGTAATGCCCGGTGACACTAACATGGCTTACGGCACTCCCTCTCCCGGGGGACCCGGCGGCTATGGAGATTACTTTGATCTCGGGACCGGTGTTAGCTCTTTCCAATTCACGTTAGACGTTATCCCAGATGGCTCGGGCCCCGGCGGCGATGTTGTGCTGTCGGTAACCGGCCAACCAGGCACCAAGAGCTGGAAGTACGGGTACGACAACTGGGAATGGCTCTTTTGGAATTTGGGCTTCATTCCACCCATTTCTGAGAGGGAGTTCGACGGGTCTTTTCAGGATGCGTATGCCGTCGCCCAAGGTTACCATTTGCCACAATATGATGCTGGCGGCAACGTCGTCGGAGGTCGCGGAGGTCATGTCAGGGCGGACATCTCCATGACTGCTGATCCAATCCCCGAGGCAAGCACTCTGATATTGTTCGGAACCGGTTTCTCTGGACTTCTATTCCTCGCGAGAAAGAAACGCCTGATAAAATTCTGACCTCGGGCGCGTCAGACTGATAAAGGGGGAGTCCCAGCCAACAAAGGTGGGGGGTCCCTCTTTTTTCGTGAGAGGTTACTATCCCCCAAGGCGAGAACCAAGACAAGCGCCGCCCCGCGCCCGCGATACCCCACCGGATGTTCCTCTCCGTTATCCCTACACCTATAAACTGTATCCGTCCGGCCAACCCATCTTCCGCCTGAGAGCAGTCTGAGCCATACTTCTAGGCAGATAGAGCGTATGTGTTGACACAAAAGGAACCGAGGAGGATGGGGATGGAAGGAAAACAAAAGCGACGGGACGTAGA
>JABMQX010000458.1 GCA_013203085.1 bacterium
ATATTGCCGTCGGAGTCGAACACGATTTTCGCCTCCGCCATGTCGAAAACGAGCGCCCCGCGCTGAATCCTCCTCTTCAAAAGAACCCGCGAAAGCTCGGCCATTTCCCCGATCATTTCCTTGAACGGCGACTCCCTTTCCTGCGCCAGAATCTCATTCACTTCCTTGAAGCTGAACCGACGCCTGCAATTGATCACCGAATCTACAATCTCATAGCTTTTGACAACACCGTTCCTGCTGAAAGTCATAAACACCGTTTTCGCCAGACGGTCGCGTCCTTGCCACAAACTGCACAGGTCGCCCGACAACCTTTTGGGCAACATGCGAACCACATCGTCCAACAGATAGACACTATTCCCTCTTTGGCGGGCTTCCACATCCAGTTGAGAACCTTCCTTTACATAATGGGCGACGTCCGCAATATGAACCCCGAGTATCCAGCCCCCTTCTTCCGTTTTCCTTAGAGAGATCGCGTCGTCGAAATCCTTCGCGTTCTCCGGGTCCATGGTCAAAACCTCTTCATCACGAAGGTCCTTTCTCGCTCTCAACTCCGCCGTGCTTAACGTACCGGGACTGGCGGAGGCTTCGTGTGCCACGGCCGACGGGAAACCGCGCCGATAGCCAAACCTCACCAGCACCGACGCCAGGTCCGTCCGCCAATCCTCGCTTTCTCCCAGAACTTTGACGATCTTCCCTTCCGGATTGAGGTGTTTCGATTCCCATTCGATGATCCGCCCGACAACCCGGTCGCCAACCTTCGCTCCCTTCAGATTTTCCTCGCTGACGTAAATGTCCTGGAAGATTCCTCGGTTTTCCGGCATCAGATAATAGAAGTGCCCGCTTTTTCTCAACTCTCCGACGATCGCCCGCTTTGCTCGCTCGATGACGCGAACGATCTCTCCCTCCAATCCCTTTTTCCCTCCGCGCAACCTCTTCGCCGTTGGGAAGGGCCGCACAAGCACTTTATCCCCATCCAGCGCCGTGGACATGTTTTCCCGGTGAATGTACAGGTCCTCAATGGACTCATCTTCCGGTATCACAAAGCCAAAACCTCTCGGATGCCCTTTCAGCACGCCGACGACCAGATTCATCGGCGCCGCGAGCGCATATCTTCGCCTGTCAAACTGGACGACCTTCCCTTCCGCCATGAGGTCTCTCAGAGCTCGCCGCAGCTCAATCCGCTCCCGCTTCTTCAGGGAAAGGGATCCGGAGATTCCGTTCCTGGACATGGGCACGTAGCCTTGAGACGATAGCAGCCGAACAATTCTCTCTTTCATGGAAATTCTCTGAATATTACCTTTCTGAGATCCTCTCGCCGCAGGTCAACGACACCTGCCTGCTCGGAGCTCATTCTGGCGACTTCTTGTTTCAAAAACAATAGCTCCCCCGAAATCCTGTCCCCGTTCCGCATCACAATCACCACAGTGCCACTCACCGCTCTGGGCAACTTTTGCATTTTTCTCTCGAAACGCACCGTGAGGAGTTTCTCTCTGTCTATCTCATTCACTTGCTCGGAGTTGTATGCCGTGAACGACACAGACCTCTCCGAAAGTCCTTTCACTTTCCCGCTAATCTCGTCTCCGTTGACAAGCATCAGGACGTCCCCTCCCGCCTGAGCCGGAGCCGCTTCAACACGCACTGCTCCCCCTTTTCGCACGATATTCAAGTCATCGAGAGCCGCTGTCGCGTCCGCCCTCAAGACGATATACTTCCCCATCCTGATCGGCGCCAGGCACTCCCACCGCCCAACCTCCATCCGATCTATCCACAGCTCGATTCTCCCCCGGCCGGAATCGTATTTCAATCGCACTTCGTTCCTGTTCTTGTAAAGTGAAATCCGGCGGCTCCCGCAGTAATCTTCTTGGCCATTCCGGCACATGTAAATGTAAACATATTCCCTTCGAATCCGGATGAAGTAGGCCCTTTCTTGCCAAAGCCCCGGATCGCTCGCCATGAAATAGATTCCTGTGCTGTTTCCCACCTTTGTGTTAACGATCCATTCGTAAAGAATTTCGCCCGTTTGCGTCACCGGCACCGAAGCGTAACACTCCACGGCTCGTGAATCGGACTGCAAAAGCCAACCTTTTTGTGTGCGCCACCGGCCTCCCACAAACTGCATCTCCTCCGGCAACCCCGAATCGAAACTCTCCTCCGCGAGCACTTCCTCCCCCTTATAAAACGCCATCGCCGCAGCTTTCTCGACGTCCACGTTGACTTTTCCCGAAGAGGGCATCGTAAGCGCTACTTTCCCATCCGCCATTCCCTCTATTTTCCCACTCAATGATTCCCCGTTCACCAGAACCAGGCGATCCGTCGAAAATGAACTCTGTTCATCCCCGTCCTTGAAAACCACCTCCTTCACGCCCCCAACCGGAATCGTCAGTTTTCCCTCCGCCATCTTTGGCTTTATCGCGACGGCTCCGTCCACAATTTCCTCGACATCTCCTGACAACACATCCTTGTTCGTGAATCGGACAAAATCCTCTGGAACCGGCGCCTCTTGGGCGAATGGCCTGATGATCCTGCCGCCCCTGAGCAGTAATGGCGGTTTCCCGTCGCTATCTCCTGCGATGAGCGAGAACAGGCAGAAACCACATATCACTGCACAGCCAAGTTTCACTGGCTCTCGGCACCTCATTGCACTTCACTCCTCTCGCATCCCGTTATCCTGTCGGAAAGATTCTTGACAGGATTGACAAGATTCAGACCGGAAAACTACCGAAGCCACATCGTTCACATCTATCTCCACGTCG
>JABMQX010000459.1 GCA_013203085.1 bacterium
AAAACCTATCGCTACTTCGGGCACTCCCGAAGCGATCCGAGAAAATACCGCACGAAGGAAGAGGAGACTTTTTACAAAGAGCAGCGCGATCCCATAAACCTGTTCATAGGGAAATTGCTGGAGCAAAAGATAGCCACAAAAAAAGAAATTGACGCTCTGGAAAAATCGGTTCACGAGGCGATCGAGGAGGCCACGAAATTCGCCCTGGATAGCCCTTACCCCGATGTCAGCGAGCTGTACGATTTTCTTTACGTCGAGTAGGATGCCCGAACGAGACGGGGCCTCGCCAAAAAGGAGGAACAAGGTTCTCTCTCGATCGTCAAGGCCATTTGTTTCACCCTGGAGGAGATGCGGGCAATCGGTCGGTCAACATTAGGAGGAGATTTCGGTGGATGAGACTTACAGGTGGTTTACCACAGCGGACTTGAGTGAATATGAAGATAAGTATACCTCGATTGTGGATAAAGAAGTGATATGCGCAGATGAAGACCCGGAGGTCGCCTACACAACGGCTAAAAAGAAACATCCAAATAAAGAGGTTGTACTTTGGAAAGTTCCCCGTGGTGACGCCTCGGTTTTTTAACCAGAAACAGGAGAGATTGCAGGAAGTAATAGGTGCTCCGGGCTTCGCCTAACACGGCGTAATGGCCCCGTTCGGGTCGCATCTGCGTTTTGCAAGGAACAAGAGCATGAGTGAGAAGTTTTTTTGGGAAGCGGTCAGAGACGCCCTCAAAGAGGAAATGATTCGAGACCCGAACGTGTTTCTCATGGGGGAGGATATCGCAATCTACGGCGGTGCGTACGGAGCAACCCGCGGATTGTACGAGGAGTTCGGCGAGGAGCGCGTTAGGGACACGGCGATTTCGGAAGCAGCAATCGCCGGCGCCGCGACCGGCGCCGCTATGCTGGGAATGCGCCCCGTCGCGGAAATCATGTACGCGGATTTCCTGACGCTGGCGATGGATCAACTCGTCAACACCGCCGCGAAGAATCGTTATATGTTCGGGGGGCGCACCAAGGTCCCGCTGGTCCTTCGCACGGAAGGAGGCGCCGGTCGGGGGATCGCCGCCCAGCATTCCCAGAGCACCGAGGCGTGGTTCAATCATGTTCCCGGATTGTACCTTGTGATGCCAGCAACGCCTTACGACGCCAAAGGGTTGCTGAAAACGTGTATTCGCGACGACAACCCCATCCTCTTCGTGGAGCACAAGATGCTCTACGGCACAAAAGGGGAAGTCCCTGACGAAGAGTATCTCATTCCCCTCGGTCTGGCGGATGTCAAGCGAGCGGGGAAAGATGTCACCGTCATCGCCTATTCGAAGATGGTTCTGGAATCCCTCAAAGCAGCCGAGCAACTTGCCGAGGAAGGAATTGACGCGGAGGTCGTTGACCTTCGTTCGATTAAGCCTCTGGATGTGGATACCATCGTCAGGTCCGTCCGCAAGACGGGAAGGGTCATCTGCGTCTCCGAAGGATGCAAGATGAACGGCGTCGCCAGCGAGCTGGTTTCTGTCATTCAGGAAGAGGCTTTCGATTACCTCGACGCCCCTGTGAGGAGGGTTTGTGCGGCTGATGTGCCGATTCCAATGAGTCCAGTTCTGGAAGCTGCGGCGGTGCCATCCGCAGAGGACGTTGTGCAGGCGGCGAAAGATCTCTTGGGTTAAGGTTTATCATGGCAACTCCCGTTATACTCCCCCAACTCGGCCAGACCATGGAGGAAGCCACGATCCTCCGCTGGCTGAAAAAAGAGGGCGATGCCGTCAAAAAAGGGGACGTTCTCCTCGAGGTTCAGACGGATAAAGCCGTTCTTGAGGTCGAGAGCTTCGCTTCGGGGACGCTTCTGAAAACTTTAGCTGAACCGGGTGAGACCCTTCCTGTCCTTCAGGTGATAGGATTAATCGGCCAGCCGGGCGAAAAAGTGCCGGATGTGCCCAAGCCACCCCCCAAAGCGATTCCCAAGGCTGAGAAAAAGCCTGCGGCGTCGGTTCCCTCGCCCGCGAAAGCCCCTTCAGAGGCGCCCGCCGCAGCTTTGGAGCCCCCGGTCATACCCATTGCCCAACCTTCTGAAAGAAGGTTCAGCATCTCTCCTCGGGCCAGAAGGT
>JABMQX010000460.1 GCA_013203085.1 bacterium
CCCTCGCGGCCGCGGCCAATTCTGCGGGCACCTCTGCGCAAATGAGGATGTCGTTCCCCTCATATTCCTTGCTGATGATATTGCCCTGGCCGTGAATCAGGGAGACGAGCCCAGATTCGCTTTGCGGGATTCTCAGCCTCACGAAGATCAGTAGGTCTGCGAGGCGCCCTTCCAGTTGTCTGATAAGCTCCCGGAGTCCGGTGCGCTCTTTGGCGGAGATAGCGACGCAGTTGGGGTGGCTCCGGCGGAATCTTTCTATAGGCGCCAGGCTCTTGAGCTTGTCAATCTTATTCAAGGCAGTGATTATCGGCCGGTCCAGGCATCCGATCTCTTCTAATACCTGATAAACGCTCCGAGACCGCTCGTCCGCCTGAGGGTCGCTGATGTCCAACACGTGAATCAGGAGGTCTGCCTCGGCAACCTCCTCGAACGTCGCGCGGAAGGAATCAATAAGGTCGTGTGGAAGCTTGCGGAGGAAACCGACTGTGTCGGAAAGGAAGAAGACCTGGTGGTTGGAAAGGACGAGCTTTCGTGTTGTAGGGTCGAGAGTCGTGAACAGCTTGTCTTCAACTGCCACCGCCGCGGTCGTCAGAGCATTGAGTAAAGTCGATTTGCCGGCGTTGGTATAGCCGATAAGAGATGCTGTTTGGCCCAGGCCTCTCTTGCGGGCTTTCCTCTGGGTGGCGCGGTGCGTTCGGACGGCTACAATCTCCGAGTTCAGCCGGTGGATGCGCTTCTTGATGCGGCGGCGGTCAACCTCAAGCTGGGTTTCGCCGGGGCCGCGAGTGCCGATCTCGCCCGGCTGTCTGGAGAGATGCGTCCAGCGACGGGTCAACCTCGGGAGCAGATGCGACAATTGAGCGAGCTCGATCTGGAGCTTCGCCTCTTTGGTGCGAGCTCGCCGGGCAAAGATGTCGAGGATGAGCTCCGTGCGGTCAATGACCTTTCTGTTGATGATGCCTTCGATGTTCCTTTGCTGGACGGGGGCTAAATCGTCATCGAAGATCACAATGTCGGCCTGGGTCTGCGCGCAGAGGTGTCGGAATTGCTCCACCCGCCCTTTGCCGATGTAAAAGCCTGGTGTCGGCTTGCTCCTCTTGACAACCTCTTGCTGAACGACCTCCGCCCCTGCGGTGCGAGCGAGGTCAGCCAGTTCTCCGAGGTGGTCCTCTACGTCCGACCCGTTAGTCCCATCGAACTGGACACCGACGAGCACCGCCTTCTCCCTATCCTCGACCCTGTCCGTCTCTGTAACGTCCGAAAACCCAGTCTTTGTGTGAAGATTCCTTATGATGGGACGCTTTTTCATAACAACGGGTGCGGTTGACTGCGCTTCTTTTGGATCGCCTTCTCCACAGCCGAAAACAGCGCTGCGTAGAGATGTTCTGTAGTCTCGTAATCGCCGCGATTGTACCATACAATCTTATCATCTTTGCGGAACCACGTCAACTGCCTCTTGGCGTGGCGACGGGTGTTCCTCTTCAGAATTCTCTTCGCCTCTTCAAAAGAGTATTCTTCGCGCAGAAATCCGGTTATTTCTTTGTATCCGATCGCCTGCATCGCCGTCCGGTTTTCCTCAAGGCCCCGCTCAAGCAATCGCCTGGTTTCCTCGACCAGTCCCCTTTGAAACATTCTCTCGACGCGCTCGTCAATTCTTGTGTAGAGCAGCTCGCGGCCCGCAGTCAATCCAAAGATGGGCTGCGCGGCTCGCTTTTGCTCCCACTGGACCTGGAACTGGGAGATGGGGCGGCGAGTTTTTTTGTGAACCTCGAGGGCTCTGACGAGGCGGCGCAGGTCCCTGGGAGAAATCCTTTCTGCTGCATCGGGGTCAACATCCTTGAGCCTGGCGTGGAGAGTCTCCGGTCCTTTTAGCTCCGCCTCAGCAAGCAGTTCGCTTCGCAGCCCCCAGTCCGCCGCCGGTCCGTCGAAAAGCCCATCCAGAAGGGAGCGAATGTACAGCCCTGTTCCCCCGCATACGATACACGGCTTTCCTCTTCGATGAATGTCTTCAATCGCCGCAGTGGCGAGTTTTTGGTAGGTTCCCACGCTGAAATGCTCCGTCAACTCCACGACATCAATCAAATGGTGTGGAACTTCCTTTCGCTCTTCGGGCGTGGGCTTGGCGGTGCCGATGTCCATTCCCCGGTAAACCAACATGGAGTCTGCGGAAACGACCTCGGCGTTGATTCTCTTCGCCAGCCACAGGCAAGCCTTTGTCTTGCCAACTCCCGTGGGGCCGACAAGGAAGAAAGTCGGGGACATGGGGACTGCATTCTCGGGCAGGGAACTGCTCATCGCCTTTTGAACCGCTTATCTATTTCCGTCAGGCTCATTTTGATCATCGTGGGGCGCCCATGGGGGCAGGTATAAGGGAATTCCGCGGACGTCAGTTTTGCCAATAGGGCTTCGCACTCCTCGTCGCTCAACCGGTCGTGCGCCATCACCGACGCACGGCACACTGACCGAACGAGAACCTTCTCGCGTTCCGCATCGTAATCCTTCCTCGACTCCTGAACCGCGGCCAGAAAATCCCGCACTGCCATCTTGATGTTTGCGGAAGGGAAGAATGGGGGGACGGCCTCGATGATGAATGTCCGCTCGCCGAAGGGTCTGATCTCAAATCCGATGTTCCTTAACAGCTCGCCGTTGTCCTGCAATAGAAAGCTCTCCTCCCCCGACACCTCGATCGTCGAAGGGATCAACAACCGCTGGGATTCGCAGTTGCCTTTGCCAAGTCCCGTCATGACCGTCTCGTAAGTGACCCGCTCGTGAGCTGCGTGCTGGTCTATAAGCACCAATCCCTCGTCATCCTCTGCCAGGATGTAACTATCCTTCAACTGCGATAGAAACCTGAGGAAACCCTTCCTCGCCCTTTGCGATGGCAGGTGTACCTGGCCTTCGGTGGGAGCGCGGCGAGCCGTTTCCGCCGATGAGGGGAACCGTGGCGCACGCTGTCCGGGGGAAAACTTATCTTCCATGCGCCGGGCGAGAGTTTTCTCGAAGTCGGTTTTCGGTTCCGGCGGCGGCTCGTATTGATCCGAGAAGAAATGGGGCGCCAGGTCGGCTTCCTTCA
>JABMQX010000461.1 GCA_013203085.1 bacterium
GCTGTATTTTGCGAATTCTATCTCAGGCACCATTCTATCTTTCCCTTACTGGAACGTCCGTGAAGATTAACCTATTACGATGTCGGGTATTGTCTCGTTCTCGATAAGCTGATCGAGTTCCGCCTTTTGGCGGATGATGAAGGACCTATCCCCGCTCACCAACACTTCCGCACATTTGGGGCGGGAATTGTACTCGGAGCTCATGGAGGAAGAGTAGGCTCCGGCGGTCAGGATGGCAAGACAATCTCCGGGTTTGACGGCGGGGAGCTCTCTGTTTTCGGCGAAGGAGTCTCCCGACTCGCAGACCGGCCCCACAATGTCCGCTTCGATGAATTCCGATGCGGGATTCATCGTCGGAAGGATGCGATGATAGGCGTTGTAGAGAGCGGGGCGGATCAGGTCGTTCATTCCCGCGTCCACCACGACGAACTTTTTGAGAGGAGTTTCTTTCAAATACTGAACCCTTGTGATCAACGCTCCGGCATTTGCGACGACGAACCTTCCGAACTCCACTATGATTGTCATGTCCAGGTCTTTCACCAGGGGGGTGATTTCGCCAGCCAACTCTTCGGCAGTGCAGGGCCTCTGGCCTTCCTCGTAAATGACCCCCATACCGCCACCCAGATCGAAGTATTTTAGCTCGATTCCCAAATCCGCGATCTGCTCGGTCAATAGCAGTAGTTTTCTTACTGCGGCAACGTAAGGCTCGCTTGAAAGAATCTGTGAGCCGATGTGCATGTGTATGCCCACTGGCGAGACGTGGGGCATGTCCCTCGACTGCCGGTAAGCCTCAAGCGCTGAGGCGGGGTCCAATCCGAATTTGTTCGCCGCTTTTCCAGTGGTGATATGGGGATGCGTGAAGGCAGCCACGTCCGGGTTCACCCTTATCGCGAACTGCGCTGTTCTTCCGACGCCGCCAGCCACTTCGTTCAGGCGGAAAAGCTCCGGAAGAGACTCGACTACGAACAGGAAAATGTTTTCCTGAAGGGCATACTCCATCTCGGCGGCCGTCTTGCCCACACCTGTGAAGACGATTCTCCGGGGATCAACTCCGGCTCGCAGGCACCTGAATAATTCTCCCTGCGAGACGACCTCCATCCCCGCGCCGTGCTCGGCGAGGAGACGGAGCACCGCAATATTCGAGTTAGCCTTGACGGAGTAACAAACCATGTGAGGCAACGGTGCCCACGCCTTCTCTATCTGATTGAGGCGGTCGAGGATCGCATTTGCGCTGTAAATGAAAACGGGAGTGCCGACCTCCTCAGCGACGGCGTTGACATCCACGTCCTCGCAGAACAGTCTTCCATCCCTGTAGGCAAACGTGTCCATAGCTCAGCCCTCTTTCGACAGGCGGGTTTTCCAGGATCTAATCCGCGCGGCAACGCCTCTCGGGGCTGTTCCGCCGGGCGACGTCTTGCTGCGGACAGAGACCCGCACATTCAACAACTTCACAGCATCCTCACCGAAGTGCTCACAGAATTGGCGCAGCTCCTCGCCGCTCAGCTCCTCCAGTGCTTTACCTTTCTCGATGGCGTAGGAGACGATTTTCCCGACGATCCTGTGGCTTTCGCGGAAGGGAATCCCTTTCTTGACAAGATATTCCGCCAGATCAACCGCTTGCATGTATCCCCCTCTGAGGGCATCGGCGATCGAGTCGGTTTTCACTTGGACGGTCTCCATCATCTTGCTGAAAACATCGAGGGTCCCCTTGATGATGTCTGTGGATTCAAAGACAGGCAGCTTATCCTCTTGCATATCGCGGTTGTAGCTCAGCGGTAGCCCTTTCATCGTTGTAACCAACGACACAAGGTTGCCGAGGAGCCTGCCGGATTTCCCTCTCGCCAGCTCCGGTACATCAGGGTTTTTCTTCTGGGGAAGCATACTGCTGCCCGTGCAGAACGCGTCGCCGATCTCTATGAAATCGAACTCCGATGACGACCAGATAACGAGTTCCTCCGCCAACCTCGATAGATGCATCCCGATGAGCGTTAGACCGCTCAGATATTCAATCGCAAAATCTCTGTCGCTGACCGCGTCAATACTGTTGTCGCTGATGCGGGAGAAGCCGAGCTCTTTGGCGACGAACTCCCGATCAATGGGGATGGACGTGCCAGCGAGGGCGCCGCTCCCGAGGGGCATAACGTCCGTACGCTTATGGGCGTCCCTCAGCCGCTCCTTGTCTCTCTCGAACATGCCAACGTAAGCCAGTAGGTGATGTGCCAGAAGGACCGGTTGAGCTTGTTGGAGGTGCGTATATCCGGGGAAAACGATGTCCCGGTTTCTTTCCGCCAGACCGAGCAGTGCCTGCTGGAGGGTGCAAAGCCGGCTGATGACCTGAACGATCTCATCTTTCACGTACATCCGAAGATCGAGAGCCACCTGGTCGTTGCGAGACCGGGCGGTATGCAGCTTCTTGCCCACTTCGCCAACCTTTTTTGTGAGCCTCGCCTCGATATTCATGTGCACGTCCTCCAGGGACGGTTTGAAGCGAAATCGCCTGGACTCAATCTCCTCTCTTATCTCCTTAAGCCCCCGGACCAAAACGTCTCGCTCCCGACCTGAGAGCAGACCGATCTTGTGGAGCATTTTCGCGTGTGCGATGCTCCCCCGGATGTCAAACGCGTAGAGGCGCTTGTCAACGTGAACGGAGGCAGTGTATTCCTCCATGAGAGGGTCGGCCCCCACGGCAAATCTGCCACCCCAGAGTTTCTCGTCCGGCTTTTTCTTTTTCATTTTTCTTCTTAGCGAGCTTTGCGGCTTTGCGTGAGCTCTCTTTTCTCGGATTTCTCTCGCCAAGACGCCAAGAGCGCAAAGGGGATCTTTTTCATCGTCAACGGGGGGGCGGAAGAGGTTGAAGAGGAATATCAGACAGCATGAACAGGATTTTCAGGATTATCCTGTCCATCCTGTTATCCTGTCCAACTCTTGCATTGCGCTTGTATGCTAAAAAGGAATTGACTTTTGCCGACGATGTTTCTATTTGTTCGTATAGCTGTCGTCGGGCCGGTGGTTGTGTGTTGGCTCATTCTTTCGTCACGAGCAGAGGTTTTTTCCGGCAGGGTTCAGCCACTGTGCTTTGATCCATCGAGGGAACGTCTCATTTGCCGAGGGTAGGAAATGATTACGCGGATTCGAGGAAAACTCCTTCATGCGGGCCTGACGAGCATTGTGGTTGATGTCGGCGGCGTCGGATATGAGATTCTCATTTCCCTTGCCACTCACAGCATGCTGCCTCGCGAAGGGGCTGAGATAGAGATTTTCACCCATCTCCACCACAAAGACGACACCATGATGCTATTCGGGTTCGTCATGGAAGAGGAGCGGGAGGTTTTCAGAATGCTGATCGGGGTCTCCGGCATCGGCCCGAAAGGCGCTATGCGAATCCTGAGCGGCATATCGGTAGATGATTTCAAAGCCGCTGTCGCCCGAGGAGATGAGAAGCTGCTCAAGAGCATCTCCGGTATCGGTCCGAAGACTGCCTCTCGCCTTATCGTCGAACTGAAAGAAAGAATCGGCCTGGTCCCCGCGTATGAGGCCCTTTCTCGGGAGCTCGAGCCGACCGAGGAGCAGAAGCAACTTCGCGACGCCGTTCTTGCCCTCATCAAGCTCGGTTACAATCAGGCTGCCGCTCACAAGGCGCTGAAAAGGGTTCTGGAAGAGACGGAAGCGAAAGCATCTCTCGAGGAACTCGTCAAGAGAGCGCTGAAATATGTCTGAGCACCGAAATCCCAAATTGGACAGGATAACAGGATGGACCGGATAATCCTCAAAACCTTGTTAATCCTGTCTGACATTGATCCCATGGAGATACGCGCACTTCATGAGTGAACCAGAAAGGTTCGTCACCACGGCCCTCAAGCGGAAGGATGTGCAGCTTGATGTCTCTCTCCGCCCTCAGTCCTGGGGGGATTTCGGAGGGGCGCAGAAACTGAAAGAACGCTTTGAGATTTTCATCAGGGCGGCTCGCGATAGGAACGAATCTCTCGATCACACTCTCCTATCCGGCCCGCCCGGCTTGGGCAAGACGACCGTCGCCCACATCATTGCCCGCGAGATGGGCGTCAACCTGATCGCCACATCCGGCCCCGTTATCGAACGCCCCGGTGACCTCGCCGGACTCCTCACCAACCTCCAGCCGCGCGACATCCTTTTCGTGGACGAAGTCCACAGGCTCAGCCACGTCGTCGAGGAGTACCTCTACCCGGCCATGGAGGATTTCAAGCTCGATATCGTCATAGATTCCGGTCCGAGCGCCCGATCCATTCGCCTCAACTTGAAGAAATTCACCCTCGTTGGCGCCACGACTCGCATCGGTCTTTTGACCGCTCCGTTACGCTCCCGATTCGGCATGACCGTTCGCCTCGACTATTATTCCCCCGAAGAATTGAAGGGAATCGTTCAGCGGTCAGCCCGGATACTCAACGTCGAGCTAAATGAAGAAGGCGCCGTCGAAATCGCCCGGAGGTCTCGCGGAACCCCCCGAATCGCCAATACCCTCCTCAAAAGAATCAGGGACTACGCTCAGATTGAAGCCGACAATTTCATCACCGCCGACGTCGCCGACCGCGCCCTTAAGATGCTCGGCATTGACCGCGAAGGGCTCGATGATATGGACAAACGCGTCGTCGAGACTATTATCCATAGGTTCTCCGGCGGCCCCGTCGGCATCAACACAATCGCCGTCGCCGTCGGCGAAGAGCCGGACACCATCGAAGAGGTCTATGAACCCTATCTCATACAGAAAGGATTCTTGAAGAGAACCCCCAGAGGGAGAATGGCTACCAACCTCGCCTACCAGCATCTCGGACTCAAGCCGAAGGCGGAGCAGAGGGAGCTTTTCTGAGGCGATGTGGACTCCTGCACACCGTTTTGTCTGCCCTATCGGCCCCCTCTGCGGCAAGAACTCAAGTGATCATCGGATAGAGCACCATGAACATTCTTGTGCACCTGTGCTGCGGACCCTGCGGGACCTCCACCGTAAAAAACCTTCGCGAAGCGGGACACCATGTCACCGGCTTTTTCTACAACCCTAATATCCACCCCTATACGGAGTTCATCAAGAGGCTCGAAGCCGTCAAGAGCTTCGCCGAACAAGTTTCCTTGAAGGCAATCTATCACGATGAATACGAGCTCCGGAGGTTCCTTCGAGAGGTTCTATTCCGGGAAGATGTCCGCTGCCGCTTCTGCTATCACATGCGGCTACTCCGAACGGCTGCGGTCGCCAGGAAAGGCTCTTTCGACGCGTTCACCTCCACTCTTTTCGTCAGCCCACACCAAGACCATGAGCTGATGAAATCCGTTGCCGAACAGGTGGCGGCGGAAGTCGGGGTTCCTTTCCACTACCAGGATTTCAGAGAGGGTTATCGGGAGAACTACGAGCTTTCAAAGGAATATGACCTTTACCGCCAGTCTTACTGCGGATGCATCTTCAGCGAATACGAGAGATACACCGGAAAAAAACTTCCGCGTCGCAAATCTGCCACCGGGGCACAGTTGAACCGCAGAGAACGCAGCGAGTAGGAAGAAGGTTTATCGAGCGGGAGGCGGCTTTTTCTGCTCGCCCTCTGCGGTAGAGATACACAAATGGGCAGGAAATTATTCCTTTTTGTTTGCTTACTGGCGTTGTTCGGCAGCGGTTGTGTTCCTGAGGACAGGCCCCCTCGTCGCCGAGCTATCCGAGTGGCTTTGCTCCAGGGGGCCGACGCCGTCACCCTTTCCTCGAAAGGCGTCCTGACTCTCAGAGACACGCGTTCCGGCAAAACGCTTGCCACTGCAAGACGCGCCAGGCCCATAACCGTCCGATTGGCTGCCAGAGGTTTGAACCTCGCCGGCACAACGTATGCCGTCCGAAGTCTCCGCGTGACAGGTAGTTCCAACGAGATCTCCTTCAATGGGAAAACCTATCCCGGCAGCCTCAGAATACTCCGACAAGAACGCGGCCTCCTCATCGTCAACCTCGTTGATGTTGATGCCTACTTGAAAGCGGTTGTCTCTTCGGAGATGCTCCCCACCTGGCCGCAGGAGGCGCTCAAAGCTCAAGCGGTCGTCTCGCGGTCCTTCGTTTTCCATCACGCCCTCCGCAATCGGCGGAAAGATTTCGACATTTCATCCAGCAGCCAGGTTTATAACCCGGACAAGCGGGATGCGCGAACCGACAATGCCGTTGACGCCACCAGAAAGATCGTCATCTTTTATAGAGGCGAACTTCTTTTGCCCTTTTTCTGCACGTCCTGTGGTGGCTTCACCGAGTACGCTGCGAACGTCTGGCAGTCGGAAGGCAGATTCCCGCCCCCCGTTCGATGTCCTTTTTGCCGCGAGTGCCCTGACTTCCGTTGGCAAGTCCGCATGAGCTTCGGGGAGCTTCGGAAAAAGCTCGGCTCTGCCGGCATCCCACGAGCACGCTCCATCGCCGTCCACCGCAGGAGCGCTTCCGGCGGAAGAATCACCGCCTTGAAAATCGAGTGCGAAAACGGCGACCGGATCGTCAAGATCAACCGTTTCAGGATGATAATGGGACCGAACGTCATCAAGAGCGGTTTCTTCGATATCAAAGCCAGGGACGGATACATTACCTTTAGTGGGCGCGGCTGGGGACATGGAGTCGGCATGTGTCAGAGAGGCGCGAAAATCCTCGCCGAACGCGGCAAATCCTTCAAGTCCATCAGCCGCTACTATTTCCCCGGCGCCAAGATCAAGAAGATGCGGTGGTGAATAGTCGGTGCATCCTTCCGAAGAGACTCGCGGGCGTGCTCCCAGAACAAGCCCAGAAACGTAGCTTGTGCAAAACAGCACAAAAGCGCATGGGGAAAATTCCCCATTCCCGTGGAATGGTATAGATCTTGCGATACTCAGCATGTGCATTGGCACGCCAACGACCTGAGCCAAAAAACCGTAATGCCTCAGTTTGGGGGGCCGGGGGCGCAGAGACGAAGC
>JABMQX010000462.1 GCA_013203085.1 bacterium
CATATTCCCAGGCGAACTGCGGGCGGTACGAGGGGCCGCCGTCATATTGAGCGAGGACGCCGTCAGCGATGATCAAGCGGGTCTTCTTCCGAATGGGGTCAAGAGCGTTGAGGTCTGCGATGTGCAGGCAGTTATCGCGATGCAGGTCTCTGGGATTGTGGATGCTGCCGAGGTGGTTCTTCATGGAAACGGTTACGCCAGCTAAGCCGTGGTGCCGGAGGGCGGGAACATTGATAATGGCGTCAGCCTCATCCGTTATGATCTTCGAGAGCCTGACGGGCACGGGGCCGGCCTTGACCTCGGAATACTCCCTGATTCCATAACAACGAACGCCTTTGGAGTAATCGTTGAGCTTGTACCCGCACCTTGCCAACTCTGCGTCTTTGAAGTCGAAAATGATTATGCGGTTCTCATCAACACCGGCGCCCTTCAAGCCGTTGACGATCGCGTTGGCGATTTCCCGGTTCCCGGCGACGGGCGGATGGCGGGTGTTCACCTTTATGGCGACTGTTTCCTTCGGCGAGAAGAGCGATTTCCAGGCAAGGGAAGGACTCTGCTTCTGGGTCACGAGACACACAGCTCGCTGAATCATCTCTTCGGCAACTTCAGAATTGACTTTGCCACGGGTGATAACGGCCGGATTGCGGACAATCACTACCCGGGTTTTCCCCTCGGACTCGCTGCCGAGAGCCTCGGCCCATCCGAGGTCGGGACAAAACAATCCGCCCAGGCCGAGGGCTACGTTTCCAAGAAAAGCTCTGCGAGAGACCGTTGAAGCGCCCCCGCTACGAATTCTGCCGCTCTGCTTGCGATGCTCACGGTGTTCTGCCATGCCGTATCCTCCAAGTCTCTTCTTGCCGCTCATATTGTATTGAGCGATGGTACACCTCATTTTGCGGAACTGTCAAATCCTATACGATGATGCGTCTTTGACGGCTACAACACTCCCTCTCCTATTTTTGTTCCTTCCAGCTCACGACAGCGTTCCATCGAACGAAACCAGAGACCATCCGTGGGGCGTCGGGAGGCGGTCGTAGGAAAACTCTGGTTGTGCCCCTGGGCCCCTCGGAGACATCGGCGTTGGACATGCCGCATGGTTTGCGGTCTGTGAAGAAGTCAACAGCGTAAACTTCGCCCGGAAGCCCCTCCAGAACCATTCGCCATTCCCTGTCAATGAAAGCCGCCCGAATGATGCGAAGGTTCCGGCTCGTGCCACCCGGCTCGATGCGCTGGTCCACAGGAAGGAAGTCTATGCCGCCGCTATGCAAGATGCGGAGTTGGCGTCTGCCCTCGAATCGCGGTAACTCTGTGGAAACGACCGTTGCGTTGGAGGTCCTTCGTACCTCGAAGGGCCACGGATCTCCGTCGAGGGCAACTGCCCCGATCTCGCTCCCGGCAGGCAGTGAAGGTTCCAGAACAACGGCGGCCCCGCCTCGGAAACGGAGATTGAGGGCCAGCTCGTAGCTTCCCCTGCCTTGCCGGATTCTGAGATCGAGCGCACCCGGCCCGAACGGAACCCGCGCAACCTCCAACCGATCCCATATCGGCGGTATGCGGGGCGCCAATCTGACCGCAGCCGCCGGCACGTCAACCTCCAAGCCCAGCAGGCCGTCGTAGAACCCGTTTTGAATGGCTACCTCGGAGAACATTTGGTGCGGGACACCTTCATCCAACCGTTTGTGATAGCGGCCGTGGAGAACCTCTGGCATCGGGCCGAGAGCATCCAGCGTGCGGAGCCGAACCATGGCTAACCAATTGCGAAAGCCTTCCACGGCTCGGTTGTGACGGTAGTCGCCGATAATGACCCCCGCATTCCAAACAGGCCAGACCGAGCCGGTCTGGTACGCGGAGGGATTGTAACCGGGGTCCGACAGAGATAGGCTGCGAACGCCCCAGTCTGTCCGGAAATCGGCGCTTGCCATCTTTTCGAGAACGCGCTCCGCGCGATCGGGACGCAGGTTCCCCATCCAGATGCTAATCGCGTGGTGGGGAACCAGGGACTTGAGAGGTTGACCGGACCGATCGAGTCCCCACAGGTACGTGGAAGATTCTTCGCTCCATAGCTTCCCCTCAACGGACTCCGAGGCCTTTTGCGCCATAGCAGCACACCGAGTTGCAAGGGCGCCATCGCCAAGGACCCGAGCCAGATTCTCCACCTCCCGGAGCGCCTGGACCCACATCCCCTCAAGCTGCGTGTCTTTCCACACGGAAAAGGAGCTTTCCGCCGAGCCCCAATCTTCGGGGTTGATTTGGATCAGACCGTCGGAAGGGTCAACGGCAGAGAAACACCACTGGAGCGTCTTCAAAATCTTCGGCCACTGCTCCCGGATGAACTGAACGTCCCCCGTGGAACGGTAGTAGTGCCCGTAGGCACATAGGAAGTACACAGGGCCGTCGGTATGGATGTAGGCGTACCGAGAGGTCTTCAGGAAATCCGGCTGATAACGAAGACTCTGGGGGATTTCGTGAACGGTCTTTCCGTCGGCCCTTTGGAAACGTTGAAGGAATCGAAACGCCTCCGGTACGTGGGATGAGAGACCGGCGAGCAGAAAAGCCCGGGACCCGAGTGTCGGCTCGTCGAAGAACCAGGCATATCGCGGGCGAGTTCCCTGCCCGGAAGAGCTGTAGCCGGACACGAGGCCATATCCCAGAAACGGGTTCCGGACTCGGAGTTGGTCGAGGGACACGATGCTCCAGAAAAGAGCCTTGTTGACTTCGGGGTCGGGAGAAATGACACGCGGCGCCCGATTCAGAAGGTCCTCGTAGTGTGCGACAGCCTCCTTGAAGAGGTCTTCCAATCGAGTTGCGAAGGTGTCTATCGTAACTCTCGCCGAAGGGCCCTCAGGCCAGGAAACTCCAAACAAAATAGGGATAAAACCCCTTTGGGCGGCATCCACTGGAACCTTCAACCGCAACTCCACGCAGCTCTTTGGGAGGGAGCGATAGCCGACGGCGAAAGGAGAGCCACCTCGTAACTCCACGCAGCGCTCTTTTTCAAAAGCCACCAGTTCCCGGCGTTCCTCCTCCCAACGAATCGCGGGCTTTTCTTTGACGTTCATTAGCATGGGAGCCAAGGAAGGGCAAAAGCGAATGGCGATCTCCAGCTCCACCGGAGTGTCAATATCGAGAAGGAGAGCGATCCCGGGAAGCTTCCGGGGCACGAAGAAGGTCTCAGTCAGGGCGAACCGGTCGGCGACGAGGCGGAGTTGTGCCATGTGAGGGGCCGCCCACTGGTAGCGAACGAGGTCGCTGGACGGGTGAAAGGTCTTGCCGCCATCATCAGAAAACAGCAGCGAGAGGCCGTGATAGAGCTTGAAGGGATAAACCCAAGCTTCAAATTCGCCTCCGACCTTGCCCCATATCCCGGCTTGCTCTCCGAGAGCTTCTACGTGGCTCCAGGGCTGGGCCGGCCGCCCAAGAGCCAGCGGTCCCCGATGCAGGGGAAATCGCCTCAACGGATAACGGGTACCGCCAACAGGACTTGTGTCGGCTGAAATCAGGTTCCCGGCGGCAAGCAAGAGGGCAAGAAAGCCCGGGAAAAGTCGCCACTTCCTGATTCTGCCAAGCCCAACTTTCGCCCAGAAAGACCGATTTCTCGACATTATCAATTCCTGTCCGCTTTGAAGAATAGGAACAGCTCCCTCTCGCGCGACGCAGGTACGGAGCAATCCACGTACTATACAGGCATATCATCCGCCGTGCACGCCCCCTCTATTTTTGACATTACTGTGGTATATTGACTGCCATTTGTGAATAAGAAAATGGGGCCGGGGGTAATCCGTCAGTCTCGGGCGGACATGAACTCACCGCAGAGAGCGCGGAGAGCGCAGAGAGATGTCAGACAGGATTAACAGGATTTTCAGGATTATCCCCGCG
>JABMQX010000463.1 GCA_013203085.1 bacterium
GCACCCGGGAGCTGCCCGACGAAAGCAGGGTCCTCAATTTTGTTCCCTTCCCCACCGAGAACCCAGTCCTGAATGCAGGAATACGTGGGATCACTTGATCGGAAAACCTGATCATCTCCACTGGCAATATTCCCCCAGATAATGCAGTTGCGGATCACGGCGTTGCACATGTCCAGCCCGCCACCGGAATACATGGCCTGATTCATCACAATCGTATTGTTCAGAATTTCCCCATTGCAATTATTCAACCCTCCGCCGCGTCTGCCCCAATTCCCGACAATCGCGTTGTTCAGGATACTGCCATCACACCCGGACAGCCCCGACGAAGAGTTGCCCACAATCGCATTCCTCAAGATCCTGCCGTGGCACACGCTTATGCCGGACCCGAAGTTGGCAGTGATCGCGTTGCTTTCGATTGTGCCATCACAACCGTATACACCGTTCCGGACATTGGCAGCGATAGTGTTGCCTCGGATAATGCCGTCGCAATCATCCATGGCCGTTGCGGCGTAGTTCCCAGTGATTGTGTTGGACTGAATCGTCCCGTGGCAGCCGCTCAGACCGCCTCCGTTCTCTTCAGCTTGATTGTTCGAAATTGTGTTATTCACGATTGTGCCGTCGCACCAGGCGAGTCCAGCACCGCCGCGGAGGGCGTAGTTGTTTGTGATAGTGTTGTTTCGTATGGTAGCGTGTGTGTGACGCTTGCTCCCACCACCGCGGATTCCGCAGCCGTGGTCGGCGTGGCCATTACTGATAGTGAAGCCAGAGAGGACGCAGTCCGGGCCTTCGGACCCAACGAAGCAGACAACCGGCACCGTGTCTCCGCCGCTCAGTATGGTCGCGGCGACCAACTCCGGGTTGTCCGGATCCATGCTACGGAGAGTGACGTCAGTGCCGCAAAACTGCAGATTTCCGGTGTACGTTCCGGGAGAAACGATGATCTCGTCGCCAGGCACAGCCAGGCAGAGAGCCTCTTGAATCGTCATGAAATCGTCAGGGACCTGTACCACGCCCGGAGGTGTGGGCCCGATGGGGTTGGTGCCTCGCAGCACTTCCAGACCGTCCCGAAGACCATCGCCGTCCGTGTCCTCGAGCAGGACGTCAGTCTGCTGCGCCACCTCGTCAGAATCAGATAAGAGGTCGCCATCCTCGTCAGTAGTCGCGCCCCATTCGTAGCATCCCATATCTATTCTTGCTCCTTCAAGGCGACAGTTGCCATCAAGATCGCGCTGTGGCCAGGCGTGCCAGTAGAAGTTCGCGCCCTCGCTTATGCAAGGCGAATCGGGATCAAGGTGGTAATCGCCGGAACCTGCATCAACAAATCGCGGGTCAAACACAATGTTTCCTTCGCCGCCTTCAAGCCAGTCCTGAATGCAGCAGAAAGATGGGGCATTTGATTCCCATATCTGTGTTCTTTCAGGTTTCGCCACATTTCCCCAGATGATGCAGTTGCGGATCGTTCCCAAGCAGCCGACCAGCCCGCCGCCATTTTCCACGGCGTGATTTGCCACGATGGTGTTGCTCTGGATGGCGCCATCGCACCCACTCAACCCGCCGCCATCGTTGGCAGCGTCGTTATCGGCAATGAGGTTGTTCTGGATCGTGCCGTCGCAATCATCCAGCCCGCCGCCATCACCCTCGTCCACCCGGTTCAAGGTAATCGTGTTGTTCTGGATGGTGGCATCGCAGCCATACAACCCACCGCCGTCCAATCTCGCCGAATTGAGGCTGATAGTGTTGTCCCTTATGAGTCCGTCGCAAAAAGCGAGCCCACCACCGAAGCCCTCGACCCATTGCTGCCGGTCTTCATCCCAATAGCCGGGCGCCGAATTGCCGATGATATTGTTGTTTCGGATCGTGGCGTGATTCCCTTCCTCATCGGTGCCGCCGCAGATTCCACCGCCGAAAGCGCCGCTGCCATTGCGAATCGTGAAACCAGCAACGACGCACATTTCGTCCTCCGACCCCAGTAGGGTGACCACGGGACCTGCCTCATTGCCGTCAATGATGGTGCTGGAGACAACCGCGGGATTCAATGGATCAATGCTGCGGAGGATAAGGTTTTTGCCGTTGAACTTAAGGTTCTCGGAATACAGGCCCGCTGATACGATGACCGTGTCACCGTCCGACGCGGCCTGTGTTGCCTCCTGAATCGTCTTGAAGGCTGTTGCCTGTGATGTGTCGTCGCCGGAACTCCCCACCGACTCGCTTACGTACCATACGACCGGGGCGACCTGTGGGTTGGAACCCTTCTGGTATTCCTCGCGGTTGGAAAAGTTGTCGCCATCCGCATCGTCCGTCCCCGCCTGACTCAAATCTCCGAAAGTCTCGGTTTCCCAATCGTCCGGGAGCTGATCGTCGTCGCTGTCGGGGCACTTGGACGCTGCCTCGGGAGTGTCCCCATAAGCTCCCATGTTGATCCGCCCTCCGTTCGGCTCGGGTTCCCGGGAGAAAAGAGAAGCCGTGTCGCCCGCGTCTATGCACGGAGACCAGTTTTGCAGATGATAGTCTCCGTTGGCTGCATCCACGAAGTATGGTCGGTACGAGATGTTCCCCAGGCCGCCGCGCTTCCAGCGGTCAATGCTGCAGTAAGTCGGCATGTTGCAGTGGTAAAGCTGAACCCCATGACGGCTTCCACCCCAGATTATGCAGTTGCGGATCGCGCCGTCGCAAAGAGCAAGCGAATCGCCGTACGTGGCGATGTTGTCCACAAACGTATTGCTCTCGATAGTGCCGTCGCAGTCTCTCAGCGCTCCGCCTTGATCACCAGCAGAGTTTTCGCAGATGATGTTCTGCCGGATGATCGAGGTTGACTTGGCTATCGCACCACCGTGATCGCCAGCGGAGTTGCCGATGATAGCATTGTATTCGACGGTTCCGCCGCACCGGTGAAGCCCACCGCCATCGTCCTCGGCGGAGTTGTTGGTGATTATGTTATTTCGGATGATCCCCCCACAATACACCAAGCCGCCGCCGTCCCAGGCCAAGTTATTGGTGATGACGTTATTTTCAATAACCGCCCGTGTGCGGTAATCCTCATAGCCGCCTCGAATGCCGCCTCCACGGTTACGGGGCTCGCCCGCCGTCGCCTCCCCGTTGCGGATTGTGAACCCTGATAGAACGCACTGACCAGTCTCGCTTCCTACAAAAATGACCACAGAATCGCTCTCGCCTCCATCAATAACCGTGTCGGCGACAACGGCGGGGTCGAGGGGATCGGTGCTTCGCAGAGCGATGTTCTTCCCTTTGAAATCGATGTTCTCTACGTAAATCCGCGGGGCGACGATGACTGTTTCTCCTTCCCATGCCGCGTCAATGCCCTCCTGGATCGTTTTGAAAGCTCTCTCCCAGGAGCTCCCGTCGCCGGAAACAGACACTGTCGCGTCAACGTACCAGGTCCGGCCCCACACGGGACTCGTTCCGTCCTGATGCTCCTGGATGTTCGACCTGCCATCACCGTCCGGGTCGTCCTCCGCCCCCGAGACCAGGTTGTCAAAGAAAAGCATTTCCCACTCATCGGGAAGGGAATCTCCGTCTGTGTCCTCCGAAGCCGAAGCCGCTTCCGGCGTGCTACCGTAAGCCCCGATGTTGATTCTCCCACCGTTCGGCTCGGGTTCGTTGGAAAAATCGGACGCGGGATCGCCAGCGTCAACGCAGGGCGACCAGCTCTGCAAGTGATAATCTCCTTCGGACAGGTCAACGAAGTGCGGGCAGGCGGTTATGTTGCCGACACCTCCCCATTCCCAGCCCCGGATGCACGAGTAAGTTGGCAAGGAACATCGCGAGAGGTCTGGCTCCTCTGGAGCAAGGTTCCCCCAGATAACGC
>JABMQX010000464.1 GCA_013203085.1 bacterium
GAAGCCGGCCGTCGTGGGAGCGGGTGCCCTCGGGGAAGACAAGGACTCTCTTTCCCTCAGCGAGCTTCCTGAGGACAGCCTTCATCGCCGAGCGGTCGGCATGACGCTTCTTTATCAGAATGGTGTTCACCCTGAGGCAAAGCCACCGGAGAGGGGCAAACGTGAAAACGTCTTCCCTGGCCAGATACCACATCTCCTCGGGAACGCCCACGCCAACCACGGTGGGGTCTATATAGCTCTGGTGATTTGCGGCTATGATTGCCTTGCCTCGGGGAACATTGTGTTGACCGTAAACCCTGAAGTGGAAAAGGGCTTTCAGAACGGCTAAGATCGAAGTGTGAGCGATGCCATAGAGAACTTTCACCAATATGCCCTCAGCCTTTTGCCAGTATCCTCCACGCCGAATCCCCCATTTCCCGCTCAGGCTGAACCGGGAGCACTCACCCCTCTTCGGCAGGAGGAGGGTTTGCTTCCCGCTTCAGAGACTGTCCCAGATGTTCCTCGATTTTCTCAACCACTTGCTCCGGGGTCAGGTTAGTGGAGTCTATGATTACGGCGTCGGGGTCTCTTGTGAGAGGGGACAACTTTCTACTGCAGTCGGCGACGTCTCTTGTGCCGACGTCTTCCTTGACCTGTTCGAGAGAGATTGAACTCCCCTGGGCATGAAGTTCCTTGTATCGTCTGCGGGCTCTCGTCTCGAGAGGGGCGTCTATGAAAAACTTGTGCCGGGCTTTCGGGAAGACCACCGTGGTCGTGTCCCTGCCTTCCGCGACTGCTCTCATGTGACTGGCGATTTTTTTCTGTCTGGAGACCATGTAATGGCGGACAGCGGGCAGTCGGGCAATGATGGACGCTGCGCGAGCGACCTCCTGACTTCTTATCTGCTCGCTGACGTCTTCTCCGTCAAGGGTTACAAAAGTCGAACCATCCGCTCTGCGGCGGAAAGATATGTCGGTGGAGTCGAGGAGGAGTCCGATTTTCCCGGAATCTCCGGCTTGGATTCCGGCACGAATCGCCTTGAGGCTGAGGGCTCGGTACATGGCGCCGGTGTTGATGTTGAGAAGTCCGAGGCGCTTTGCGAGAAGGGAAGCGACGGTAGTCTTGCCGGAAGCGGCGGGTCCATCTATGGCGATAACGTCGTTGATCTGCTTCATGGGACGAGCCAGAGTTTCATAAAGAAATAGGTCAGCGGGGCGCCAAAAAGGATGCCGTCCATCATGTCGAGAACGCCCCCGACGCCCGGCAGCCTGCCCGAGTCCTTGATATCGGCATCTCTTTTCAGGACCGATTCTGCCAGGTCTCCTACATGGCCGACAACGGAAAGGACTGCCGCCATAAGAAGAGCCTGGCCCACATTTATTCTCAGGTCGAACACGAACTTGCACATCACACCGAGACCTATGCCGCACACTGTCCCTCCGATGAGACCCTCAACGCTTTTGTTGGGGCTAATGCGACGCGAAAACTTCGTCCTTCCGAAGTTCTTCCCAAAGAAATATGCAAAACTATCCGCGCCTCCGACAATCACGATGAGGCTGAGGACCCACCACCGCCCCGCACAGCCAGCCGGAGGGAAGTAATTCATTTTGATGATGAACGAAAGAAGCCAGGCCACGAAAACCAGTCCCGCGCTCAGGACTGCAAAATCGAAGATAGCCGAGTCGTAATCGCCTTTGAAGACTCTCCACGTGAAGAACAGAAACAGCAGGAGGAAACAGGCCATTGCGAGGGCAATCCGCGATACACCCTCCGGGAGACGATACAGAGGATTAGAAGAGGTGAAAAAAACGACGCTCGAGTAGATGACCCCGCAGAAAATGCCGTAGAACAGGGATACTCTGCCCTTTTTTCCTGAAAGTACGTAGAACTCGTGAAGAGTCAGCGCCACGAGGAGATTTGCCACCACCAGAAAGAGGAGCGATCCAAGTTGATTGTGGCTCAACGACACAACAGCGGTGCCGATGGCCAGGAAGACAAATACTGTCAGCGTCCTTTTCAGAAGCACGTCATTTGACTCCGCCGTAGCGCCGCTCTCTGGCGGCGAACTCTTTGATGGCTTCGACCATCTGTTCGCGTCCGAAGTCCGGCCAGAAGACGGGGGTGATCCAGATTTCACAATAGGATATCTGCCAGAGGAGGAAATTGCTTAGCCTGTACTCGCCAGCGGTGCGGATTAACAGGTCGGGGTCGGGAATATCCGAGGTGTAAAGGTAGCGACTGAAAAGCTCTTCGCCAATCTCCTCTGGGGAAAGGCTTCCCTGAAGAGCCTTGCAGACACATTGTTTTGCGGCGTCCACAATCTCGGCTCTTGAGCCGTAGTTGAGGGCGAGGACGACGGTGAGGCCCCGGTTGTTGCCGGTGAGGTCAATGGTTTTGGTGAGTTCGTCCTGAACTCGTTCGGGGAGACCATTCATTCTTCCGATGCATACCAGCCGAACGTTGTTCTCCATCATGCCAGGTCTCTCTTTGACGAGGTACTGGCGAAGGAGGCGCATGAGGGCATTCACTTCAGACTTCGGCCGCTGCCAGTTCTCCACGGAAAACGCGTAGAGAGTGAGGTACTCGATCCCGATCTCCCCGCAGAACTCTACAATATCCCTGACGGTTTTTTCCGCAGCGCGATGCCCTCTGATGCGAGGCAGACCTTGCTTCTTCGCCCACCGGCCGTTTCCATCCATGATAATGGCAACGTGCCGAGGCAACTCGGCGGGATCAAGCCGGAACTGCTGAAGGGTTTTTGTCCTTATTTCCTTGACGTCTTCGGATTGTTGGGCGGCGGGCGCGCTCATTGTTGAAAGGAACCTCCGGCGACATTCCCCCGGGTCGGGCTGTTTCTCTTTTGGAGAAGGTCTCGCCTCACGATGGTTTGGGAGCGCTCTGAGCCGACGGATACGATTTCGATAGGCGCTCCGATGAGCTCAGATAATCTCTCCACGTACTTTCTGGCGTTTTCGGGGAGGTCTTCGTAGCGGCGGACATTGGAGGTGTCGGACATCCAACCGTCCATTTCCTCGTAAACAGGTTGGCAGCGGCTGAGGATGGCGGTGCTGTTTGGGAACTCTTTGATGGCCTGTCCATCGCACTGGTAGCTGGTGCAGATATTTATCTTGGGCGTGTTGTCAAGGACATCGAGCTTAGTGAGGGCGGCAGCTCCGATTCCGTTGACGCGGACAGCGTGTCTCACGACGAGGGCGTCGAACCAGCCGCAACGCCGAGACCTCCCAGTTGTGGCGCCGTACTCGCGGTCTCTCTTTCTGTCCACAAAATCGGCTTCCGGGGGGAACTCCGTGGGGAGGGGGCCGCTGCCTACGCGGGTCGTGTACGCCTTGACAACCCCGACGACGAGGTCAATCCATGTCGGGCCGGTTCCGCTTCCGGTGCACGCGCCGCCAGCGGTCGTCGAGGACGCGGTCACGTAAGGATAGGACCCGAAATTCACGTCGAGCAAGGTCCCTTGGGCCCCCTCGAAGAGAATCTTCTTGTCCTCTTTCAGGGCTCGGTTGAGGATGATCTCGGTATTGCAGATGTAAGGCCTCATTCTCTCGCCGTAGGCGGAATATTGAGAGTAGATTTCGTCGAAGTCGAGAGGCTCGTGGTCATAGACCCTCGTGAGAAAGAGGTTTTTTTCGTGGAGGTTGATACGAAGTTTCTCCCGGAAGACGTCCTCGTCCAACAGGTCAATGGCTCTTATGCCCATGTAACCGACCTTGTCCATGTAGGTGGGGCTGATGCCTCTGCCTGTGGTGCCGATCTTGCTGCTTCCCTTGAGTTCTTCTCTGAGAACGTCGAGGAGCTTGTGATACGGGAAAATGATGTGGACGGTCTCGTTGATGAGGAGGTTGCCGTCAATTCTGACGCCTTTTGAGGTAAGCGTATCTATTTCCTCAAAGAGGGATTGAGGGTCAACCACGACACCGTTCCCGATGATGCACGTCTTGCTCCCGCGAAGGATGCCGGAGGGAATGAGGTGCAGGATGAATTCGTCGTCGCCGACTCTGACGGTGTGGCCGGCGTTGCTCCCTCCTTGCATCCTGACGACAAAGTCAACACTCTCAGTAAGGAGGTCAATGATTTTGCCTTTTCCCTCATCGCCCCATTGGGCGCCGATCAGGACTGTACTGGGCATTGCTGATCACCTTCCGTGTAGGCGTGTGCTTGTTTTCGCCGCCGTTTGACGGGCGGGATGCGCCCGCGCAAAAAAATTTTCGCGCCCGTTGTCCGGAAACCCCTCTTGACGCGGTGTGCTCGGGGCCGACGGACAACAGACCAAAACTCCACACGTCCCTCGCCCACCGCGGCGCAGGAGAATCCATGGACACAACGTATCGAATCTATTTCCTACAGATGAACGACCTTGACGTCTATGACCTCGTTGAGCTTTTGAAGTTCCTCGACGACTTTATCGGGTATGTCACCGTCAATGTTGAGGAGTGTTACGGCGCTCTCGCCATCTTTTTCGCGTCCGAGGGTCATATCGGCAATATTGACGTTGTTGTTGCCGAGTGTCGTGCCGATTTTTCCTATGGCGCCGGGTCTATCCCAGTTCATGATGATAATGAGGCTCCCTGTCGGGACCGCATCCACACGGAAACCGTTAACTCGGACAATCCGGGGATCGTTTCGCTTGCCGAAAACAGTTCCCGCCACGGATACTTCCTCTGTATCGGACTTCGCGACCACTTTCACAAGGGCTGTGAAATCCTCGCTTCGACTGCTTTTGCTTTCCACGACGGGGATACCCCGTTCTTTCGCTTTCGATAACGCGTTGACCTCGTTGATGTCGCTGTCGAGAACGTGTCCCAGAAAGCCTTTGAGCACTCCGACGGTGAGTGGCGCGACATCAACCTGCTCGAGCTCGCCGCTGTAGGTGACCTCGAGGGTTTGCAGCTTGCCCTTGAGCATCTGGGCGGTGAGGCTTCCAAGTTTTTCGCTGAGGAAAATATAGGGGCGCAGTTGCTCGAGAACCTTCTCGTCAACGCTTGGGACGTTCGCGGCGTTTTTGACTTTGCCTTCAAGGAGGAAATCGGCGATGAGCTCGGCGGCTTCGATCGCAACGTTATCCTGTGCTTCTGTGGTGGATGCGCCGAGGTGCGGCGTGGCGACGACATTCTCCATTTCCAAGAGGGGATTATCCGTCGGTGGTTCCTTCGTCCATACGTCCATGGCGGCGCCGCCGAGTTTCCCCTCCTTCAGGGCGTCAATGAGCGCTTGCTCATCAACAATCCCCCCTCGGGCGACGTTAATGATGCGGGCGCTCGGCTTCATTTTGGCGATAGTGTCTTTCCCGAGAAGGCTCTTAGTTTCGGCTGTCAGGGGGGTGTGAACTGATATGTAATCGGATTCAGCCAGGAGCTGATCGAGATCAACCGCTTCGACTCCGAGCTGCTCGGCTCGTTCCTGGGAAACGTAGGGGTCGTAACCGATCACTCGCATGTCGAAAGCCTTGGCGTATTTCGACAACTGCGTTCCAATTCGACCCAGCCCGATGATTCCCAGTGTCTTGTTGCGAACCTCGACCCCTTTGAACTTGCTTCGCTTCCACTCTCCCCTCGTCAGAGAAGCCCAGGCTTGAGGGATTCTCCGCGCGAGGGCGAGGAGCATGGAGAAAGTCAGCTCCGCCGTCGAAACGGTGTTTCCGCCGGGAGTGTTCATGACGACAATGCCCTTTTCGGTGGCGGTGGGTATGTCCACGTTATCGAGGCCCACACCAGCTCTGGCGATGGCTTTGAGCTGCCCCGGGTTCTCGAGGACATCTTTAGTCAACTTGGTTCCGCTGCGGATGATGATCCCATCGTACTGGCCGATGGCCTCCTTGAGTTGCTCGGGGGTCAAATCGGTTTTGTCGTCGAACTCCAATCCTCTTTGCTGGAGGATGTCCTTCCCCTGCTGAGAGAGTTTATCGCTGATAAGGACTTTCATTGTAACACCTCCTCGGCAGCTTTAATGCCGGCGCCAAGCTCGAATTCGTATCCAAGTTTTTTCAGCCCGAATTCCAGAGCGGACATCGCCGTGAGAATATCGAACTCGTTTGTGTACCCCATACTGCATATGCGGAAGATCTTCCCTTTGAGTTTCGCCTGCCCGCCCGCAAAGGTGACTCCGAGGTCATCTCTCAGGAAACTGAGGAGTTCCGTGACATCTATGCCTTCGGGGGCGTTGATGGCGGTGACGGCATTAGAGGGAGCGTTGGAGAAAAGCTGTAGTCCAAGGGCGGCGGCTCCTGCGTGGACAGCCCCCGCAAGCGCGGCGTAAAGCCGCAGCAGGTTCTCTCTCCCCTCGCCGCATACCATGCTCAGCGTCTCCCGGAGGGCCCGCAGGAGAGTAACCGCTGGCGTGAAAGGTGTATCGGCTTTGTCAGCGGACTTCTTCGTTTTCTGGAAGTCGAAATAGTATTTCGGCATTCTGGACGACTCGGCCAAAGCCCACGCTTTCTCGCTGACGGAACAGAAGGAGACGCCGGGGGGGATCATCAGACCTTTCTGGGAACCGCCGATGGCGACGTCAATGTTCCATTCGTCAACCAGCAAGTCATCGCACAGTAGGCCGCTTATGGCGTCCACCACGAGGACCGCCGGGGTTTTGCTGACGATGCCGGCAATGCTCTGAATGTCGTTGTGAACACCCGTGGAAGTTTCGCACAAGGTGACGTAAACGGCTTTGACCTCATCGGAGAGGCGCTTCTCGATCTCGGCTGGATCAACGGCGTGCCCCCATTCGACCGTGATTTCATCAACCTTCGCTCCGTAGGCGCGGCATATTTCGCCGAAACGCTCTCCGAACTTTCCGCCGCTCACGGTGATGACCTTATCGCCGGGGGAAAGGAGGTTAGCAACGGAGCCCTCCATTGCGCCGGTCCCGGAGGAAGCGAACACGAGGACATCGTTCTGTGTAGCCAGGACGTACTTCAGCCCATCCAGGACTTCCTGAAACATCTCCCTGTGTCTCTTGGTGCGATGGTGAAAGATCGGCTTCGCCATCACTGAGAGAGCTTCGGGAGGAACCGTGGTAGGCCCCGGCGAGTAGAGATATTCTTTTCTCATGTGAGTCTCCCTGATGGTATATGTTAACGTTTGTGATGCGCTTAGAATTTACCGCATGATCAACGCCGCGCCAATAACATCTTTTATGCTCTTCGCGGTGATGAATTCGCACTCTTTGGTTACGACTTCGGGCAGCTTTTTCAGCTCGCTCTTGTTCTCCCAGGGGAGAATGATTTTGAATATTCTCGAGCGATGAGCCGCGAGGATTTTCTCCTTGATTCCTCCCACGGGGAGAATGTTTCCCAGAAGGGTGATTTCGCCGGTCATTGCCACATCGCCTCTAACGGGCCGCCCAGTGAGGGCGGAAAGAGCTGACACCGCGATGGCCGCCCCCGCCGAGGGTCCGTCTTTGGGAACCTGACCCTCGGGGATATGGATGTGGATGTCCTTTTTCTTGTGAAAACCGTTTTTCGCGCCGAATTCTTCCTGATGCGCCCGGATGTAGCTGAGGGCGGCTTTAGCGGATTCTTTCATGACATCGCCGAGCTGTCCCGTGAGGGTGAGGTCCCCTTTTCCATCCATAAGGAGCGTTTCGATCTTGAGGATTTCCCCGCCGACCTCGGTCCAGGCTAAACCGGTCGCCACGCCGACTGCGGAACGACGGCTCGGTCTCTGAGGCCGGAACTTGGCGTTGCCCAGGAATCTCCTGAGGTTGCTCGCGGAGACGGAGACGATCGATTCTCTCCCGGAAGCCAGTTTTCTGGCCACTTTGCGGCAAATCCTGGAGATTTCTCTCTCGAGGTTTCGGACCCCAGCCTCTCGCGTGTACTGGCGAATCGTTTTGAGGATCGCCCCGTCGTCCATTTTCAGTTTCCTTTTCGTCAATCCATTGGCGCGAAGCTGCTTCGGAACAAGAAAGCCGCGGGCGATCTCCAACTTCTCCCATTCGGTGTAGCCGGGCAGCCGAATGACCTCCATCCTATCGAGAAGCGTCGGGTGGATGGAGTACTCCAGGTTGGCGGTGGTAATGAACAGGACATCCGACAGGTCGAAATCCACCTCGATATAGTGGTCGTTGAAAGCGTGATTCTGTTCGGGATCCAAAACCTCCAAGAGGGCCGACGACGGGTCGCCCCGGAAATCTGCCGACATTTTATCAATCTCATCGAGGAGGAAGACAGGGTTGCGCGACTTCGCTTTTATGAGAGACTGGATGATGCTTCCGGGCAGCGCGCCAATGTACGTTCTCCGGTGACCTCGAATCTCAGCTTCATCTCGGACGCCGCCGAGGGAGACGCGGGCAAATCTTCTCCCAAGGGCTCTCGCTACAGATTTCCCCAGAGACGTTTTGCCGACACCCGGAGGACCAACAAAACAGAGGACCGGCCCCCTCATCTTCCTGCTGAGTTTCCTGACAGCAAGGTATTCCAGAATCCGTTCCTTAGGTTCGGCCAGGGCGTAATGGTCCTCGTTGAGGACTTTTTCCGCGTTTTTGATATCGAGGTTATCTCTCGTGCGTTTAGACCAGGGAAGAGAGATCAAGCAGTCCACATAGTTCCTTGAGACCGTAGCCTCCGGGGAAATGGGCGGCATCTTGGACATCCTCTCGAGCTGGGAAAGGGCTTTTTCCTCCGCTCCCTGGGTCATCTTGGCGCTGACGACCTTTTTCCTGAGCTGCGTGATTTCGTTGTCGGATAGCCCTTCTTTGCCGAGCTCTTCCTCGATGGCCTTTTTCTGTTCGGTTAGATAGAAGGCTTTCTGCCCCCTCTCGATCTGTTCGCGAACCTTGCTGGTTATCTCTCTTTCTATCTGGAGTATCTCGATTTCCGAGTTGAGGGCAGCCACCAGCCGAGACATCCGCTGCTCGACGTCATCCGTGGAAAGGAACTCCTGCTTTTCCGAAAGGGGGAGCATGATGTGGCCACAGACGGTGTCTGCGAGCCCCTCCGGGTCTCCTATTTCCCGCACGGATGGAGCCATGTCGGCGGGGATACGGGGGTTCAGCTCGACGTATGTCTCAAAGAAGTCGGCGAGGGTGCGCATCAACGCTTTAGTGCGAATGTTCACCTCTCCCTTGCGGATCAACGAAAGAACCGCAACTTTGAAATAGCTCTTTTCAGGCCGATAGGAAACAATTCGGCCGCGGGAGATGCCTTCGATGAGGATTCTCACTGAACCATCCGGCATCTTCAGCATCTGGATGATTTTGGACCGGGTGCCCACGGAGTGGATGTCCCGGGGAGAGGGGGTTTCATTTTCGCTCGCTTTCTGCGCCGCCACGAAAAGAAAACCGTCCGCCAGGACAGCAGCCTCGACGGCTTTGACCGATTTCTCTCTTCCCACCAACAAAGGCATAACCATGTGTGGGAAAACAACGACGTCCTTCAGCGGAAGGAGAGGAAGAAGCTCCGTCTCCGCACGGTGCCTGCGTTTTTTTGACTGGACTTTCCGCTTCAGTTTTGTGCCCATGGGATTCCGGGGGGCGGATAAAGTTCCTTTTGAAACCTACTCTCCCGATAAAGGCTTTCGGGAAGGGGGCTTCACGCGATCTGTTTTGCTTTTCTGTACTTCAGCCTCGGCTTTGATTTCCCGAGGACGACGTCTCGCGTAATCGTGCATTCCTCCGCATCTGGTCTGGAGGGTACATCGAAC
>JABMQX010000465.1 GCA_013203085.1 bacterium
CATACTCGTAACAGACGCCGCAATCGCTCATTACGAACACGCCATAGGCGCTTTCGCCGCACATCTCGACCTAACACGCGAATCTAACGCGCTGACCTCTACCTTGGACTGGCTACTTTCCAGTTTTTAGAATCCACGCGCCGCATAATGGCGGATCCGGAGAATATGCCTCTAAAGCTTTCTTGACTCCCGAAACGGTCTCTGGGCAAAGAGTGTTCAATAAGGACTGAGTCAATGGATGGCACAAACTCTGTGGGGCAGGACAGTGCCACATTTGTGGAACGCCAGCGACAGCACTTCGCGCGACATTCATCTCTGCGCTGTCAGTTTGGCCTCTGTACTTTTCTTTTGTTCGGCACACAGCACTGCCAGGCCGCACAGAGCTGTGGCCTTTGCCGGAGATGAGGCGGTGTCACCATGAGGAATGAACTCAACTTCCAAGTTGCGTTCCACTTCTATGCCGGGGAATTCGATGGAGACAGCGCGCCTGGCGCCTCCCGCGCGTTGCGCGATGTCAAAACCTTCAACGACAGTATTTCCCTGTAGCTTGATATCAAAGCCTGTTTCTTCTGGCTGGCTGTCTTCCAGTTCAGCGAAATACAGGCGCACAACATACGTTGCTGGTTCGTCGTTTTTGCCGCGCAAAGGTATCACACATCGTTTGATGCCCTTGGCGCGAGAAGTGAAAACCCAAGGCGTATCAGTCCTGGCAACCGGCGCCGATTCGCTGCTTTGGTGGAAGTATCCGCCGCCGTCAAAGAACTCCACCTGCAAGTCGAGGGAGAAGCCCATCGCTTTTCTGTCTGAGGGCAAGGTTGGGCGAGGATATCCGAACCACAATATCCCTTGAGAATCTCGCCGATCACCGGGTGCTCCGAGATTGACGGCCAGATGCTGAACCGGCGTATTCGGACCACCCGTACTGTATATTGCCCATCGGTAATGGTCCGCCCGCGGTTCGAGGGCAAGGGAACAGATTATGGGAAAGAGACATATGCAGCCCGCACTCGCTTCCGGCATGAGGGCAAGTCCGTCGGCGGGAATCGCATTGATCCAACATCCAAGCCGATGTGCGGCAAAATGTCGTATCCCGCTGTCATCGTGGAGGTCATAGTAGGCGGTAAAGCCGGAACGCATCAGAAGCATCTGTGGACACGCGGAAATTGCCCCACAGTGATGGCCCGGCCGCAAGAACTGCCACGGAGTCTCAACGCCGCTGAGAGGATGACGGCGCATCCTCTGCTCTCCTGTCTTGAGGTCAAACGCCCAGGGCTCTGCGAGAACAGTGTCGCCAACGATCACGGGACGATGACGATAGTCTGCATCTCTTGCCCATAGCCGCTCGCCCGTTCTGGCGGAAAGCGCCACCAGTCGCCGTCTTGAGAACTCTCCGGAAAGGAACTGCTTCCAATAGTGGCCATTGGCGTTGGCTCCGCACAGGACCACGATACCGTTACGGTACATCGCGGTCAGCTCGCCGCCTCCAATGCCAATATTGCTGCAGTCTGTGACATCAACAGGTCTTTCCCAGAGTTTTCCGCCTGTTTTTGCGTCCAGTGCCACCGCCATGCGCACGTCCAGGCTCTTTATCGCTTCTTCGGCTTTCTTGGCCTCATCGCCCTTAAGACTTGCCATACGTGACTTGTCTTTCCTCAACATCTGCTCTCGCTGTTGTGGGGTCAGAGAGTTGTCCACAAAGAATAGCCATCCATCTCCAATTGCAATAGTGAGGTTAACAATGTTGTTACTCTCATACTCCCAGAGATTTTCTCCATTTCCGGCATCGATGGCAAAAACCGTGTCGGAAACACCGACACGCCTCATGCTGCTTCCATAGACAATGCCGTCCACATAGGCGAGGTAGCCCCACTTAGATGAGTTGTCACCGGGCTTAGAAGGCATTTGCCAGGTGTCCCGTGTTTCCCCTGTTCCGGCATCGAGTTGGAGGCATTTGTCATCTACGGCGACAATAAGGCTATCTTCCAATGCAGCGAGGTTACCGCATTCACTTCTCTTGAGCCGTGTACGCATCGCACCAGGGATATCTCGCTTCCACAATAGCGCGCCGTTGTAGGAGTCGTAAGCCATGACCACATTCTCGCCCTGAATGAGAAGCCGGCCATTGATCGCGAGTGGGGCAGCGGCAGCATTATGACGGTTGACCATGGGTGCCGGCCCCGGCTCGCCAAACCAGAGCAATCCGAGCGGCCCGCTTAGCAACTGGTCGTTGCCACATCCTGTGTTTCCGGGATTAGCATATTGATGCGTCCACTTGCCTGCACCGGGTAGTGCTCCTCGCCTCAAGGTTGCCCACAGACCGTTGGTCTCACTGATTTGGCACCTCCCCAGTTCCGCCCTATCAAACCAGGGAACCAGTTTCTCTGCGGATAATGCGTCCTTCTGACTGTGCGCATTCGCCGGCATGCCCAGACAAATCGTGCCACCGCATGGCTTCAAGTGCCTTGCAAGTTGACCGGGGTCTCCTGGGACTTCTCCCGTAAGAAGCAGGCTGTCAGAGACGATCAGATTCGCGAAGTAGTTCGAATATGGCAGCGCCGAGAGGTCGCCTTGGTCCACGACAACCCTTCCGCCATACACCCCGGCTGCATCGAGGGCTGACCTTGCGGCATGGACTTTCGATGGATCCGGTTCGATACCGATGATATGCAGGTCTGTCCGCCGAGCCAACTCGAGGGCCAACCGCCCCCGTTCAGCCCCGAGGACAAGACAATAACCTTTTGTGACCCCACTCTCCGTAATGATAGCCTCGGCGGCGGCTTCATAGATCAGCGTTAGTTCGTCTTCCGGATAAGGAGCAACGACAGGGGTCTTGGTTTGCCTGACAACTCGAGTTTCATCATCTCCTGCTTGGCCCGAAGCAAAGCAGTAGATTCGGCCATTGTCGGTGCTCACGTAGAGATGCCCGTCTGCTATGGCGAGACCGCGGGCTTTGCCCTCTACCTTAGCTTCCCAAACCCTATCACCGTTCACCCTGTTAAAGGCATTGACCTCGTCCTGCCCACCAGCAAGAACAAGATTTTTACTCACGACCAATTCCGCATCGCACGAGCTTACCTCATGCCACTTAATGCCGGGTCGGATGCTCTGCCTGCGGTGTTGCGTCAACTCCGCCTCAACACGCTCGAGCTGTTGTTTAAGGCGCTTGCGCTGCTCTCCCTTTGCTCTGTTCAACTGGCTTCGCAGTGTCTTGATTCTGTATTCGAGTGAATTTCGGCGCCTGCTTGCCTGGGCGTATGCTACTCGATCCAGGGCGAGGATCTCCCGCCCTGTTGCCATATAGGCCATATCTCCTGCAATAGTCAATCGCCTCCCAGGAAACCAGGCAAAGCCCGTCTTGCCAGTTTCCTGGTCAAGAGCCAGCAAGTGTTCCTGCGTGCCAGTATAGATCTGGTTGTCGGCAAGCAACGCGTAGGTACCACCAATGACGCCCCCGGCTTGTTCTCCTCGCCAGCCGTAGTTGGGACTAAACATCATACGTCCGGTCAATTTGTCAAAGGCCACCGGCAGCGCCCTTCCAGATGGAACGAACAATCTGGTCGCCGCAGCCAATAAGTATCCCTGCGGAGATAGCTCGTTTCGATACGCCTGCCCCTCACTGATGGTGTCGTTCCTCCAAACAGTCTTTCCATTATCAGCACGGACCGCCAGAAGGTAAACATTCTCGTGGGGGAATACTCCGGCCCCGAAATAGACGATCCCGTCATCAACGAGCACATCGGTTCTAATCGGCCACCGCGAGATCATTCGTCCGTTGCCAAGGAGCCTTTCATCACTTGGTCCTCCGCGCTTTTTCCAAATGAGGTCACCAGTATCAGCTCTGAGGCAGCGGACAAAGCCGTCATCTGAGCCCACAAAGACTCGATCATTCCAGATGGTCGGTGCAAGCCGGACGGGACCGCCCGTATAGAAAGACCAGATCTCTTCTCCGGTAGTGGCAGATAAGGCGTAGACCTTGTCGTCGGCTGAAGAGCCGAAATAGACGCGGCCGCCAGCCGCAGCTACCTGGAAGGCATCATCGAAATCCACCCGGTGACGCAGTAAGAAACCTTCTCTGGGGCGCCTGGCGGGAGGAGACCAGGCCGGTTTGGGCCGATCTGTCGGCACATACGCCCACCGGAGCTGCAAGGGTTGCCCGAGCGACTCAGCCGTGCTGCCTGTGCGCGCGATGTCATGACGGTACGTCGGCCAGTCTGATGCCATAGTGACCGCAAAGGTCAGCGATAGAACGAATACCAGGACCAAAAAAGCGGGGATTGTTCGTTTTGACATACTCGGTCCTCCTATCTGTGCTCAGAGAGAGAATTCATGGGCTGCCTGCCCGGCAAACCTGGAATGCAGCCGGTAGATAAAACTATCAACAGCAACGTATCTTTGGGCTGAACGAGGGTCCAATGCCCACTTCATTACCGATTAGTATACTTCCCAGTGCATGAAGGGCAAGGAATTATATCCGAGCATCCACGAATGCTGAGGCTCTGTGGTCATCAATGATAACACAGGCAACCTGTTCATCACCTCGGCACACAGGTAACTCAACCTCCTATGGGACTGTTTACCTTCCATGTGTACAGCACAGAAAAAAACGCGACGGGAAAGGGATTGACATGCTGGAGTGAGGATGTTAAATTGAAAATGATCTTCGGGGCAGGGTGAAATTCCCGACCGGCGGTATAGCCCGCGAGTTCCGCCTAAGGCGGAATTGATCCGGTGACATTCCGGAGCCGACAGTCACAGTCTGGATGGGAGAAGATCTGTAGCAAAACAAGATTGCGAGTTTGCAAGCCCCGAAGATACAACGTTCGGGGCTTTTGCTTTTGCGGTGTGGGTACGAGCGAGGCGGCGGATCCATTGCCCGGAACGGGTAGCGGCGAAAGAGTCAAGCGTGCCCCGGAGGCGAAGAGAGGTTTGGAAGATGGGAATAAGCAATATCGAACAGGTCATTGAAGATTTCACGGCAGGGAAAATCGTCATTGTTGTGGACGATAAGAGCCGCGAGAACGAAGGCGATTTCATCATGGCGGCGGAGAAGGTCACGCCCGAAGCGATAAACTTCATGGCGAAGTACGGGCGGGGACTGATATGCCTCCCGGCAACGAAGGAGAGACTTGAGGAGCTGGATTTGCCGCTCATGGTGGACCGAGTGACGGCTCTCCACGGGACCGCCTTTACCGTAACGATAGACGCGAAGGAGGGCGCCACGACAGGTATCTCGGCGGCGGACAGGGCCCGAACGATCAAGCTGTTGACGCAGCCGGATGCGAGGCCGGAGGATTTCGCCCGTCCGGGGCACGTACACCCGATAAGGGCGGTGGAGGGAGGTGTGTTGCGTCGAGCGGGGCACACCGAGGCGGCTGTGGACCTCGCGAAGCTGGCGGGGCTTTTTCCGGCGGGTGTCCTGTGCGAGATCATGGATGAAGACGGGACGATGGCGAGAGTGCCGACGCTGCTGAAGATCGCCCAAAAACACGGCTTGAAGCTCGTAACGATAGCAGACCTCATCAAGCATCGCCGCACAGGCGAAGTGCTCTTCAAGAAAATGGCTGAGGCGGACCTTCCCACCGAGCACGGCTTCTTTCGCATACACGCGTATGAGAGCTCGGTAGATGAAACGGTTTATGTCGCGCTTGTGATGGGCGAGATTTCCGGCGAGGAGAGCATTCTTGTGAGACCCCACTGCCAGTGTTTGACGGGGGATGTGTTTCGGTCGGAGAGGTGTGATTGTGGTCCCCAACTGGAAAAGGCGATGAAGTTGATTGCAGCCGAAGGAATCGGTGTTATTCTTTACATTCCCCACGAGGGGCGAGGGATCGGATTGGTGAATAAGATAAAAGCATACGCCCTGCAGGATGGAGGACTGGACACAGTGGAAGCGAACCTGGAGTTGGGGTTCAAGCCCGATTTGCGAGACTATGGTCTGGGGGCGCAAATCCTGTGCGATCTCGGCTTGAGAAAAATAAGGCTTTTGACGAATAATCCGAGCAAGTATGTGGGTCTTCAAGGATACGGGTTGAAGATTGTCGAGAGAGTGCCGATTACGGTCCGCCCGACGAAATATAACAAGAAGTATCTTCAGGTGAAGAAGGAGAAACTCGGACACGTGTTGTGAGGATTGGGGGATTCTTGAGACAGGATGAACAGGATGGACAGGAGGTGAGGAAGCATGTTTAAGTGGGTGAAATCGCTGTTCAGGCCCCCGAAGCCTGCGGGGCCGCCGGAGAGGATTCGGTTGTTCGGTACTTCGGACAAGCCGATAACCGAGGACGGTATGGACGTGGAAGAGGGCGCCTGGCGAATCGAATCTCAGGAAAAGCGGACTGTTCGTCTTTTCGAGGTGTCGGAGCCCGGGGTTGAGCAGTGCATGCTGACCTATCGTGCGCAATTGAAGACGGCTGGCGTGGAAGGAGGGGCCTATCTGGAGATGTGGTGCCGACTTCCCGGGCGGGGGGAGTTCTTTTCGAAGGGACTGCACAACAAGGTGCAGGGGACCACAGATTGGGCTTCATACGAGATTCCTTTCTTTTTGAAGAAAGGACAGCGACCCGATTTGATTAAGCTCAACCTTGTTTTTGAAGGAGCTGGAACCGTCTGGATGAAGGATGTGGAACTGCTGCGAGCTCCTCTCAAATGAGAAAGGCGGCGGGACGGAGCCAGATGGTGGTGAATGAGGGCGCGGTTCTGTTCACTCGTCTGGCTGACTGAAACGCGACGGGCGTTCGCGAAGGCGCGGCGCGGATGGAGTTTTTATGCAGGAGGGTGTCATGGGAAAGGTTTATGAAGGGAAGCTGATCGCGAAGGAGAAGAAGTTCGGGATCGTGGTGAGCAGGTTTAACGATTTTATTTCTAAGGAGTTGCTCGCGGGCGCTATGGATGCGCTGACGCGGCACGGGGCTAAGGAAGACGATGTCGAGGTGGCGTGGGTGCCGGGGTCCTTTGAGATTCCAGGGACGGCCAGGGTGATGGCTGAATCGGGGAAGTACCACGCGGTGATCTGCCTCGGGGCGGTGATTCGAGGGGCGACGCCGCATTTCAATTTCATAGCCAGCGAGGCAGCCAAGGGGGTTGCTCAGGTCTCCCTCCAGACGGGCGTTCCCACGATTTTTGGTGTGATCACTACCGATACGATCGAGCAAGCCATAGAGAGGGCAGGGACAAAGGCGGGCAACAAGGGCTTTCTCGCGGCGGCAGCGGCGATTGAGATGGCGAATCTGTATGATGAGCTGAAATCTTAATGCTGCGATTCGCACGTACGGTTGCGTATCGTCCTCTGAGAAAAGAGCTTCTTTCACGGGATAACAGGCTACATAGGATAGATGAAGGCTGGTGAGCCATCCGGCGCCCGCCCAAAAAGCCCTTGATTCCTCGGACGTGTTGGATTATTTTTGGGGGCCAAAACAAGGGAGGCTCAGAGAGCCGATAGGGCATCATGCCCTCCAATAAGGAAGAATGAAAAGACAGGAGATTAGCGATGAGAAAATGGATTGTTGCTGCGGTTATTGGGCTGAGTGTAAGTGGCTTAGTGTTTTGTGCTGAGGAGGTGGCGAAGCCGCCTGC
>JABMQX010000466.1 GCA_013203085.1 bacterium
TCCCACTCCACTTCCAGAACTCTTGTTTCCAACGGTTCGAGCTCCGGAGCAATCGTTTCGCCCCGCGAGACTCGGCGAGGCGAAGGGACCCCAGCGGGATATATCTTCTTCAATCGCACACGCCGGACCTTCTTGGGCAGATCAATCGAATCATCGAAGACAACCTTCGCCTTCTTCTTTTCGAGCGAAGGATTGCGGATGAAGATGAAGCCGTTGTGAAGGGGCTGATCCTCGCGGGGAAAATGGACGTAAGCATAGACCTCCCCGGCGTGAGGATTGCCGAGAATCATCTTCGTCTGGGAGAAAACTGCTGCGTTATCGAGCCACCATTTGATTTTCTCAGCGAGAAATGCCAGTTCCTTCTCGGACATGATGGAAGGGCTTATGTAAAGCTCAAGGTGCATCGTCCCCATCCCGAGGTTCATCATGACGTGGTCTTGCCAGTCCTTCTCGGATTCGTCCCGGTCGTTGGTTCGATAGGAATCTGTGTTGTATCTTCCTTTGACGATGCCGACGGTCATCAATGCGTTCAGGGGGAACTGAGCCTTTTGCTCCCGGAAGGCGATGTGCATGCGCCAATCCTTATACGTTATGGACCGCTGGCGGACATTTCCCCATCCATCGTGCCCGTAATCAGCCCCTTGCATCCAAACCGAGTCGGCATGCTTCAGCCACCAGGGGCTATGCCAGGTCCCCGTCGTGATGTTGATGAAAACCCCACGCTTCTGTTTTTTCAACGAATCGAGGATGCCGATGAACGCATCGGTCAAAGCCATCTGTGAGTATTGCCCGATGCGATGGCCGTGGCTCGGGTCCTGACAAAAGCTCGGAAAGCCGTCGAACTTGAGATAATTTGTGTCGTAATCGCGCAGAAAGCCCATCGCGCACTCCCGAAACCGCTTGTTGTATCGAGGTGCAGCCAGACAAAAGCCCTCCCGGCGAAAACCGGGAGATCGAAGGAGCTCGAACCCTTCAGCCTTGCCGTAAGCGATCCTCTTCTTCTGCGCTTCGCCGTACCCTCCCCACGGGGAAAGCCAGAAGCCCATCCTTCCGGCGATCTTGAGCGACTCCTTCTCAATTCTCATGAACCCCGTCGGAAAACGGTCTTTCGCCACTCTCCACAAGCTGCGGTGATCGTCCCACCCGTCGTCCAGGACAATTGAATCCAGCCTTATACCGTAAGGCTGGCAGAGCTTTTCTCTCAGGAAACCCACCGATTCGAGGCACGCTTTCTCGTCAAAATCGCGGAGGTCGTACCAGCTATTGTAAAGGATAAATGGGATTGGCGGCCGGGAGCGGATTGTGTCCACATATTCCATGAAAGCCTTGCCGACATCTCCCTCCGGAGCAACGCCTATGACGGCGGCGTGGCTGGCGGTCGTGGACAGGCCCACCGGCAAACCGTATTCGTAACCCACGCGGATTCTCCCACCCCCGCCGTGGAGAAGAGTGCACGCCGGATACTCCACCCCGAAGAAAAGGTCCCGGTAATAGACCGGCTGACCCAGTCCGGCGAATTCGATGACTTCCTCCGCTTCGGGAACGCGGACCACGTCAACATCTATTCGGGTGACGAGAGTTTCCCCGGACTCAAGCCTCGAAATGGCAAGCGTCTTCCTGAGGAAGAAAGCGTCGGCGTCAAGCTCGTACATAACCGAGATGGCAAGCCCCGCGCGGGGACAGGACGCCACAATCTGCGCCGTCTGAACCACGTCGCCAGCCTCGGACACCTTGACCCTCTCGATCTTGCTCCGGGAGATGTTGGCGAGACGGTCCTCCGTCATGACCATGAACACAGGTGACGATAGAATGTGCTTCTCGTCAAGGGACTTGTTGACAATAGTCACTTTCGCCTCCTGTTTCTCCCGCAGCTCCACCTCGTATGAAAGATACTTGTTCTCCAGGATAAACCGCGAAGGCTGCGACTCCGCAGATGCCCAATTGGAGAGCGAAGCATAGATCAGGCACAGGCTCAAAATCGTTGTAGTTCGCACCATTCTTTGCATAGTATTTGTATCCTGCATGACAATCCTCCGGTTGCTCGACTTACACATGCCAGAATTCGACTCTCGACTCACAAGAAGGTATAAGGAATCACCGTCGGCGTCAAGTGCGGGTTGAGGATTGCGCCGCTGAGGCAGAGCCGTCTTAGTGGGACAGAGCTCCGGTCTCTCTTGCCACCCAAACGCAGCCACACCGGATAGCTCACCTGCTTTCATCTATCCTGTGCATCCTGTCATGTTGTCAAAGGAGCTCCTTCAAATTGTGTGCTTGACTTTTCAGGGCCCTCGGGGTTGAATCGTTCCGGAAGTCAAGGCAGCCGCGAAATGGAGGAAACGCAATGGCTGTCAAGATGGGTATCAATACCGATAACTGGCGGTTGGAGAACCCACCGCTGGAGTCCTGCGTGAGGCGTACCGCGGAGCTGGGCGTGAAGTGGATCGAGTTCGACACGCTTCTCGGATTCGATTTCATCGAGGGCCTCGGTTTCTCGCCCGCAGTGAGCTCGGACACTGACCCGCTCGCGCTGCGGGACCTTCTCGCGGAGCACGACCTGAAATGTTCCTGTCTGGATGCCCACTACCCCATGTGGAGTTACCGCTGCATTGACTACATGACAAAGGCGATACTCTTTGCGGGCCAAATCGGCTGTGAAGCCATCGCCACCACCGACAGCGAAGAATTCCCCCCCCGGTACGACAAGGACGAATCGATAAGAGTTTTTGAGTATCATCTCGACCTTGTGCTGGAGGTCGCCCAGAAACACAATGTTGTCGTCTGCATCGAGCCTCACGGGCAGTTGACCAGCGACCCCATGACGCTGACGCAAATTCTCGAGCAAAACGATCATCCTCTCCTGAAGGTCAACTTTGATACCGGCAATAGCTTCATCTGCGGGCATGACCCCGTGGAGTTCCTCAAAGCCGTCGTGGATATCAAAGCATCCGAACCAAGTGGCCTGTGTAGCAA
>JABMQX010000467.1 GCA_013203085.1 bacterium
CGTACATCCAATTGCGCCTGGGGCGATGACGGTTCAGTCTTGTATATGACAGTTGACGATTATGTGTGTCGAATTAAGACAAAAACAAAGGGAGCTCGTTGGAGAAACTTGTGATGCTTGTTGCCGCATTCGGGGTAAGACCTGAGGGTTCAGGGGGTGTTGGCAAATAATAGCGCCCGGTAGTGTTGAAGATCACAGCTCCGAATCATACTTTCTTTCAAATCCTTCGCCATCGAGACCGACGACCCGAAATGGTTGACTGACCTTAGCCCTCCTACAAACGCCGAGGCGCTTGCCGCACTCAACGGCTACTTTGACGATGCCTACATCAAGTGCGTGGAGGCAGAGGGCAATGATACAAAGACATTCGACTTCACAAGTGCCCGACTCGCCCCGCAAACGCCGCCGCACCTGATTACGGAAAGGAGTTGAATTATCCTGCCCACGTGGTATCTTCTCAGGGGAAAGGGAGGGCGGAATTATGCCAGAAATGGCCGACGTTCGATGTGAAGAATGCGGAGCGGTCTTCCCGATGATGGTGGGCAAGACCGAGCGAAAACAGGATCACGCCTGGCATCCGGGGAAAAAGTGCCCTATATGTGGTTCAGAGAAATTCTTTCCCGTCGTCAAAACGGATAAGTTCGAGCCGAGACCGATCGCCAAATGGAAGATTGACCGGAGGGTGGGGATCACGGCGGGGGCGCTCATCGTTGTGTTTCTGATCGTTCTGTTAGTGGGGTACATCCGAGCGCGGCCGCATCGGGAAGCCGGATTGAAAGCCGTTTACATGTGCGATGTGTGCGGTGAGCGTTTTATCAAGGGGGTAAAGGGAAAAGTTCCGAAGAAGTGCCCGGAGTGCAAAAATTGGGCGGGATACAGAGCTTTCCAGTGTCTGAACTGTTACACCGTTTATCCCTCGAAACCGAAAGATGACCCGAACGAGGCGCCGACCTGCCCGAAATGCAAGTCAAAAGCCTCGAGAATTCTCGTACGTTTCAGCGATATACAGAAGAAACCGAAGCCCTCCACGGACAAAGAAGAAGGAGCCCAAGACGGTGAGACGGATGAGGACGAAGAAGGGGTTCACGCTGATTGAACTTCTCGTGGTGATGGCCATCATCAACATTCTGGCGGGGATGTTGCTGCCTTCTCTGACGCGAGCCAGGGAACATGCTCGGAGGGCGGCTTGCCTCAGCAATTTGCGAAACATAGGGCAGGCTCTCACCATGTTCGCGGCTGAGAACGACGGTTTTTTTCCGCCGGAAAACAGCTCGCCGACGGAGGCGAGAGATCTGGACCTTCTCTACCCGTACTACTTGGGTACTCCGGATATCTTTTGGTGCCTGTCCGACGCTGCAAGGCCGGCAGGGCATCCGCAGGGGTGGCTGAGGACAGACACCGCCGACTGTAGTTACGGCTACCTGGGGAAGGTTCAGGAGCCAGGGGGCAGGATCAGGCCCAGGCGAGACAGCGATTCTTCCTTTGTTATGGTTGGAGGAGAGAGGGTGGAGACGCCGCCCTTGGCGGGGGACGACGGCTGCGGACTGGGCACGATGATTACAGAGCGGCCGAATCACACCGGAGGTGGCAACCTCCTTTACATTGACGGACACGTGAAGTTCACGCACAGAAACCGCTGGCCGAAAGAAACTGTGTTCAATCTCCACTGATGCCCTCGGGCGATTCCCCTTTTCGGACTTGTTTTTCGGACTGTTTTTGTCATAACGCTCGCGAGAAGCAATGATCCGCGAGGAAGATTTTCTTGGTGCAACATGGCAGAAAAGAAGTTGAGAGTGCGGGTAGGCGTTATAATCGTGCATGAGAAGAAAGTTCTTCTCGCCAGGCAGCACGTTTCCGAGGGGCAGGATTTCTGGATCGTTCCCGGAGGCGGATTGAAGAAAGATGAGGGGCTTCTGGATTGCGCCCGGAGGGAGATTGCCGAGGAGACGGGGCTTGAAATCGAGCCTGTTCAGCTTTTGTACGTGGGCGATTTCTTCAAGGGCGGCAAGCATGTCGTGGACATGTTTTGGCTCGGCGAAGTCGTCGGAGGAGAACTGAGGAGGTGTGTGGAGGAGTTAGATAGCCTTCAGTTCTTCGAGATCGAGCGGCTGGGGCGACTCGATATGAGGCCGTCCGCAATTGCGGAGCGACTCGAAAGTGACCTGCGGGAAGGTTTTGAGCGGGGAGCCGTTTATCTCGGCAAGTACTTCCGGGACCCCGGGGAAACACGATACGCCTCGGGCAATCCGAAGGCTCGTGAGTCGAAGGCTGGCGGGTGAATGCTTTCTCGAAAGCAACGGGTGGGTTTCGCATAGAAGAAAGCCCGATGTATGGCAAAGGTCCTCGATAACGTCAGAATTGTTCTGGTCAACCCGAAAGTCCCCGGTAATATCGGTTGGTCGGCTCGCGGCATGAAGAATATGGGGCTGTCCGGGCTGGCGTTGGTGGACCCCATCGAGTATCAGCCCGACGAGGCAAGGTTCTTCGCGTTCGGCGCCGAGGACATCCTCGAAAAAGCTACTGTTTTCGTTTCGCTCCCAGAGGCCTTGCGAGACGTGCCGGTTGCGTTCGGTACAACTCGCAGGATAGGGAGGAGACGGCGGGCGATTTATTATCTGAGGGATGTTGCGCCGAGAATCGTCTCGGCGGCGAGGGCGAACACGGTGGCTGTGGTGTTCGGGAACGAGGAAAGGGGGTTGAGCAGTGCGGAGCTTTCCCATTGCGACACGGTGGTGACGATTCCGGAAGAGACGGATTATCCCTCCCTCAACCTTTCCCATGCGGTGACGGTCGTTTGCTACGAGCTTTACCTCGCCAGCCAGAGCGATTCATTGCCCCCATTGCTCAATCTCGCCTCTCGGGAGAAAGTGGAGGGGATGTACGGGCATCTTCGCCGGGCGATGGCCGCGATCGGTTTTGACAAAGCCGGAGGGAGAGACCTTCTGGAGAATGTTATGACCTCTCTCAAAAGGCTCTTCGGGCGGACGGGCTTGGAGCAGCACGACGTCAACTTCATCCGAGGGATATGTCGCCGGATAGAGGAGAAGTCAGAGTTTCTCCCCGACAGTTGGGACGATGACGTTCCGGCGCCCTGACTCAGCCGTCGTAGGGACACAGACGATTTCATAATTTCAATACCCGTCCTGCCGGTTTCTGCCAGCAAAGATGGGGATCAGGAGAAGTGCTGCCGCCGAGGCACAGATAGCCCCGAAGTAAAATGCTGCCCGATAATTGATTGCGGTCCAGAGAATTCCCGCGATTGGGCTGCCGAGAAATCTTCCGAGACCCTGGGCAGTGTTGTACATGCCGAGAGCGGTGCCCCGCTTCTCAACAGGTGTGAGGAAAGCGACCAATCCTTTGGAGACGGGCTCGACGAAGGCTTTTGTGAAGCCGTACACCACTATCAAAACCCATGCCCACGTCAGCCCCCGCAGAAAGACAAATCCGAAAGCCATCGCCGCGAATGAGCCGTAACCCACAAGAAGTGTTTTCCAGCGGGTGAGCCTCTCGCTGATCCTCCCGCTGAAGAA
>JABMQX010000468.1 GCA_013203085.1 bacterium
CACCATTACGTACTCGTGGGCCCGGTGCAGGGGGTTTCTCGTTTGGAACGCTATGATTCGCTCCCAACCTTTCTGGGCGAAGAGACGGCGAGATTCCCTCGGAGCCAGAACGTACTGTGAGAAAGAGGGGCTCTCGTCCCAAGGAAGGACTTCCACAGTACCGCCGATAAGCCATTCTCGCGGGTCCTCGAGTGCGATACGGGCGCCGGGATGATCTATCCGCGAGGTGCCATACACGCCCTCAAGATACTTGCGCTTCTCCCATGGATAGATGTCCTCAACTTCAATCTTCCCAGCCAACTTCCCCTTCGCGACTATGGCACAGCTTTTCCCTTCACGAAAAACCTTTCGCTCTTCTTCAGTTATCGGCAAAATCACAGGGATGCCCCATGCGTACCTGCGGCCATCTCGCACGATAGATTCATCTTGCAGCACATTCGCACAGTCGTTTCTGTTCATCGGCCCGACGAGTGGCGACAGCGCGCCATCGGCTATGCGGTGGAGGGTCGCAAGGTCTGCGTCCGCGATCTCGTATCTCCGTAACTCCTTTGCCTCGCGAGAAAGCTCTTCGGCCCGCTCTCGGCGAACGATCCTATTGACCGGTTCGGATAACCCGCCATGAGGGCACGGACTGACTGTCTTACTGGCGTCCATCCCGTCTTAATCCTCCTTCCGTAAAAAACCTTTTTCCCTCAAGTGCGAAATGATCAAAGCGACCTCTTCATTAACGTCGAATCTATCCGTTTCGAGCCGCACATCGGGGGATAGCGGCTCTTCGTATGGGGCGCTGATTCCTGTGAACTCCGCAATCTCCCCGTTTCGCGCCTTCTTGTAAAGCCCTTTCGGGTCCCGCTTCTCACACTCCTTGAGCGAGCACGAGCAATAAACCTCCACGAACCGATCCTCGCCGACCGTTTTTCTCGCTGCCTCTCGGTCTTTCCGATAGGGCGATATGAAAGCCGTGATGCACACCATTCCGGCATCCGTGAAAAGGGCGGCCACTTCGCCGATCCGCCGGATGTTTTCCTCGCGGTCCTCCGGGCTGAACCCGAGATTGCGGTTCAAGCCGTGGCGGACGTTGTCGCCGTCGAGGACGTACGCACGAACACACATCCCAAACAGCCGCTTTTCCAGTTCCCTCGCGATGGTTGACTTTCCGGACGACGGTAAGCCTGTCAGCCACACCGTAACAGCTTTATGTCCGTTGAGGCGCTGGCGATCTTCCTCTGTAATCTCCCCCTCATGCCAGGCAATGTTCTTCGATTTTGTGTTTTCTGTGATACCTTTCTCCATCCTTTCACCTCATGTAATCTACCCACCCTGCAAGACCTTAGAAAAATGCGCAGCCTTGAAGCATCTTCACCATTATAATCCCTTTTCCGACGAGCGAAGACCCCCCGGACTCCATCCTGCAACTCAGTGATAAGCCTTCATCGACGACTCCCATCTTGTCAGACTCACCACACATTGTCAAGAACTGGTGGGTGCGGCTCTATTATAGCGGTATTGGATTGTTGCGCACCTTCAGGGCTTAGATGATTCGATTCGGCCGGGTCCCCTGGGCGTTGCCCAGGGCTACAATATGGCGCCCTTTCAGGGCTCGGTCCAAGACAAGATGCCAAGCCCCAACGGGTCCCGCCAAAGGCGGGATCAGCCCAGGGCAACGCCCTGGGAAGGCCGTCCGGGCGGAAGCGGACAGTCCCGATGGACGCGTGGCTTGGTTTGAACACGTCGGCAAAGGGAACTGGCCCCGTCGTACGATCGAAGACAAAGGCGACAAACATAACTCCCATTCGCTTCGCCTGTCACTCCCGACCGGTTAGCCAAAACGCGTAGTCCCCAGAACCGACGTCGAAGGTTACGTAGTCCTCGGTTTCTTCCCCGGCGTTTATCCCGGCAACTCCTTCCACGAATGCAACGTTGCGCCAGACAGTCTCGCCACTTTCCTTAACTAAGACGCACGCCAGGCCCACTTTCGGCACGCTCACCTTCGCCTGGCTATTGACAGGGATAGTCACTTTCATCGTCAGCGACGAAGGGCCCTTTTCCCACGCGACCGTCAGCCGGCCTCGAACGGTCCGAATCGCAGCTTCGACGCTTGTGAGATCCCCGAGCACATGGGGCTTGATGCGGATCTGGCGGAAACCGGGCGCCATGTAACGCGGCCCGTAATAGTCAGGGCCCCGGATGCCCGCAAGATCGTTGTAGAAGAACTCCTCAATTGACCCCCACATGATCATGCTCTCGGCGTCACCCGACAGGCCCCAGTTCTCCCAAATCGTAGTGGCTCCTTGTTCGACCATGTAGCCCCAGCCCGGATAGGTGGTCGCAGTGGCGACGCTGTACATGACATCCCCTCGGCCGTGTTCGGTCAGCGTATCGATCAGGCACGTGGTCCCGGTATTACCCGTGTGAAGATGTCCGCCACGCTTTTCCATGATCTCGCGGACAATGCTGTCGAGCACACTTTCGCGGCTCGCCTTTGGCACAATACCCAGCGACAAAGGGAAAACGTTAGCGGTCTGTGAGCCAGTGGCGTACTGGTTCGTTCGGCGGTTGAGCCACTTTCTGTTGAGCGCGCTCTTGATGTCTTCGGCCAAGCGCCGGTAGTGCCGGGCGTCCTCGTTCTTACCGAGCAGCTCGGCCGCATGAGCGAGGATCGCCGCGCCCCGATAGTAATAGCCGGTCCAGATCAGTGGAGGCGGGGTCTCCCTTGAGATGAATTGCTCCCTGCCCGGGGCGTCGCCCGGCAGCATGTGGTCGCCATAATGGCCTTTGTTGACGAGATGGTCCTCGGCGATGGACGTGAGGTGACCCATCCATCGCTTCATGCTGGAGTAGTGTTCCTCGAGGATGCGGTTGTCGCCGTAGTATTGATGAAGATACCAGACCAGCAGCACATAGTTGGTGGCCCACGCAGGATCACCTTGCCTTCCGCCCTTAAGAGGGTAAGCCGGAACAACGTCCGGGATGACGCCGTCTTTATCCTGGGCATCTCTCGCATCGTCAAGCCATTTCATCCAGAAAAGCGGCATATACTTTCTCGCATATAAGGTCGAGGAAACCGTTGCCGGGTCCAGCCATGCCCAATGCTCTCGGTGCAGGCAGTCGAGCGGAAAGCCGTACAGGCCGTTCGTGCATGTCCACACGGCGTTACGATGAATCTTGTTTATCAGTGGATTCGAGCAGTGGAAGTCCCCGGACAAGTCAACTGCCGTATGGACAACCCTACCCTGAAGATCCTTTAATGTTGGCCGACCGGGATAGCCTTCGACTTGAACGTAACGGACCGGGTGATAAGTGAATCTCGGCTCGTAAACCTCTCCTTTCGGGTCCCCCTTCAAGGTGTAATAATCGGTTTCGTTCCCACTGCGGTGTCGCGACTTGTCAACTAATCCAGTATCCTTGTGAAGTCGGGCCGAATACTTGATGGCGACCTTCGTGCCCCTGGGACCATTGACACGAAGTCGTGCCCAGCCGCCGAACAATTGACCCATGTCGTAAACGTAAACTCCGGGTCTCGGATTGCTAAGCTGCACGGCCTCGATTGTCTCGTTCACCTTAATTGGAGGCATCAACTGCGACACGAGCTTTCCCCCCGGGCTCCGCTTCACTACCGCCTGCCCCCAATCAGAGTCGTCATAGCCGTGTGTTGTCCAGCCCGGCTTCTCCAGCCGAGCGTCGTACGATTCGCCGCCGTAGATATCGTTGCGGGTGATCGGGCCGCTGGAGACCTTCCAAGTCTCGCCGCTTATGATGCTCTTTGTGCTACCGTCGGCGAACTTGATATTCATCTGCAAAAGCACCGTCGGCGAATCGCCATACCCGGGATGGGGAGGCTCGCTGTACCATCCATTGCCCAGCATGAGGCCTAACGCGTTGGTCCCCTCGCGGAGGCACTCTGTGACATCGTAAGTTACGTACAGGATTCGCTTGTCGTAGTCGGTGGCAGCCGGGTCCAGGACATGGTCGCCGACCTTCCGGCCGTTGATGAAAAGCTCGGACCAACCCAGCCCGGAGACATATATTCGGGCACGCTCAATTTCCCTCTCAATTTGGAGCTCCTTGCGAAGCAGGGGAGATGTGGGACAAGAGCCGCTCACTGCCTCGCCGCCCCGGCCGCCAACGGCATTGGCAAGGTTGTCGTCAAATTTCCACCAGCCCAGCAGGCCGTAGGTGGCATCGCCCGGAAGCCCGCCGGCCAACGTTTCGATCTCCGCTGCCGACAGCGCACGATCGTAGATGCCAACATCATCAATCCCGCCGGCAAAGAATTCGCTCGTGCCCCCGAAGGAACCTATAAACGCCGGGTTCGATCCGGCAGTGTCAATGGGACCGCTCATCGGTGTGCTGCTGATTTGCTTGCCGTCGGCATAGAGTCGAATTGAGGACCCGTCGTAGGTCGCGGCGATATAGTGCCAGCGGTCATCGTGGAGTTGCGAAGCCGCCAGCGGCGCAGCACGTTCGATGTATGAACCGCCGATCCCCAAGCCACACCACAGCCCGTAAAGCTCTCCCGTTTTGCCAATCGCCAGAAGGTGCCGCGCCCGCCCGTCCTCCTTGCGATAGATTTCGCGCCACGCGTCGCTGCACTGCGTCGGCCTGATCCAGGCGCTGATAGTGATCGCCCGGGCAGGCTTGAGTTCTGCGTAGTGAGGGATTCGTACGCACTGGCTTTCTCCGTCGAGGATGAGCGCCTTGCCGAACCTGCCCTCCCCGTAGGTGGCGGAGCTGCCGGCGCCCATTCCAATCCATTGGCCCTGCCAGTCTCCCGGTTCCAGCAAGCCCATTTCGAACGCAGCCGGCTTGCTGAAGGCGCTGACCGTTCCATCCCTATCCCAGCATCGGACTTTCCACCAGCACCGTTCACCGCTTGTCAGTGGGCTGCCTTCGTAAGCCACATTGACGGATAGATCGGATGCGATCATTCCGCTGTCCCACTTGTCGCCGATACCCGCGTCGAGCTTCTTGCTACTGCCGGCCACCAGGATTTGATAGGCGGATTGCATTTGTCCCCGGCTGCCCGATTCCAGCACCCAGCTAAACCTGGGCTGAGGCACGGCGACACCCAATGGATTCGTCGCGTATTCGCAGAAAGAGCCCGAAACTACAAGCTTGCCCTGCTTCGACTCCTCTGCAAAACCATCGGCCGGCACAGCACAACTCAAGATCACGCCGGCTGCTGCATGCATCACTGTTCGACCTTTCACCGGTTTGTCCTCCTGCCAACGGCTATTGCTTCTGACACCAATACGGTTACTACTTAGACCCTGTTGTATGTAAGTTTATCCAGTTTCCGAGCTTGGCGGCTCCAAGCCACAGGCAAACGCTGCACATGGCACACAAGACGATCGTAGCTGACAGACGTAGCGAATTGAGGCACCTTCACTCTTTTAACATAATCCATTCCCATTCTCTGATTTTTCCCAGGAGCTCTTATCTGACTTTGCGCCAGTTTGAGTTCTCTTTTCTAATCGCGAGAACAATGAGCATACGTTTGTGATGGCGGCGAAACGGGGGCGAGCCTCTTTCCTAATGGGAACTACCCGGTCTTTTTGTACCTAACCCATCTATGAGAACGGCTTGTCAAGAAACATTTTTCCGGCTCCTCATTCCATTGCTGCCTTCCAGTGTTAATATGGTCTGTGTGGCGAGTGCGTGCCGGCCCGGCAATCTTCTGGTTCACTGCACCCATCTATTCGAGGTCTTTCGCCTCAGGTCATTTTCAGGGTGGCCGCGCCCCACACATGATTAAAGCCTGTGAGGTCAGGGCAAGGAAGAGGTCACCGCAGAGGGAGTATGGCCTTAGTTGCACGCAACTCCCTTTTCTTCTGCCACGCGAAACACAGCCACACCCGAAAGATCTTTGCGGAAAAGCGGGATTTGCGGTATCCTGCATGGAGTCAGTAATTGCTTTTGACAAGCTAAGGAGGGTATGAACAATGGCTCTTTTCCGATTGCAAGTTGCTTTTGGCTCGACGCCTCGAGGGAGTGAAGTCCTTCGCGGGCACGCCGGCAGGGCCCTCAATGGGGCTATCATGCTCCTGTTATGCTTGATTACATCAGTCCTCGGGGGCTCTTCCGCAGCCGACGTGATTCCTCGACCCGAACACCCGCGTCCCGATTTCCAGCGGGAAATGTGGCTGACCCTCAACGGGCGATGGGATTTCGATTTCGACCCCGGGCAGGTCGGGGAAAAGGAAAAGTGGTTCGTGCCCGGCGAGCACAAGTTCTCCCGCCGCATCGTAGTCCCCTTCCCCTGGGAAAGTGAACTTTCGGGGATAGGCAACGTTTCCTACAGAGGCGCCGCCTGGTATCAAAGGGAGGTCAGCGTGCCCTCCTCCTGGAAAGGCAAAAGGGTCTTCCTGAAGTTCGGCGCCGTGGATTGGGAAGCGAAGGTCTGGATCGGATCGAAATATGTCGGCGAGCATGTGGGCGGTTATTCGCCATTCCAATTCGATGTCACAGACGCGGTGACCTTCGGCGGCAGGGACACGCTGACCGTCAGAGCCTACGACACAACCGATCCGAGCACGCCCACTGGCAAACAAACCGGCTGGTACACTCGCGCCTCCGGCATCTGGCAGTCTGTCTATTTGGAGGCGGCCGGCTCTTCTTTCATAAGGCAGATAAGGATCATTCCCGACATAGATGAGAAACTCGCCCTCTTCCAGATCGACACCTTCAACGACGGCGGACAAAGTGAGTTCGAGGCATGCATAGCCTCCCCGGACGGTTCCTTTCGCGAGGTCCGCCATAAGACCGTCCTCTTGCCCGGAGATAACTCTCTCGTCGTTCGCGTTTCAGTTTCTCCGCGCCTCAGATTGTGGGAACCGGATAGCCCCTTTCTTTACTCCGTCAAAGTCTCTTTGCGAAAAGGAAGTCGCCTGTATGACGAAGTCAGAACCTACTTCGGCATGCGAGAAGTCTCGAAGGGAAAATATGGCGACAGAGATTACGAGTACATCTTTCTCAATAAGCACCCGATATATCTCCTCGGCGCCCTCGACCAGTCCTTCAATCCGTGGGGGATATACACTTTTCCGAACGATGATGCAGTTCGCGAGGACATATCGAAAGCGAAGGAATTCGGGCTGAACTTTCTCCGCATCCACATAAAGGTCCCGGAGCCTCGACTCATTTACTGGGCGGACAAGCTCGGCGTCATGTTGATGTGCGATATACCGAATTTTTCCCGCTATGACGAGACGGCACGAGAGAATTGGGAGATGACCTTGAGGGACGCAGTCGCCCGCGATTTCAATCACCCCTCCATCATCTCTTGGTGCCTGTTCAACGAGACATGGGGGCTTCGGCGACACAACACTCCGGAGGGACAGAAATGGGTCGCAGAGATGTACGACCTGGCGAAATCGCTCGACCCCACTCGCCTTATCGAGGACAACTCCCCCTGCCGCTACGACCACGTCAAGACCGACATCAATAGCTGGCACTTCTACATCAACGACTATCAGAAAGCCAGAGGACATATCGCCGATTTCGTCAGCAAGGCTTTCCCCGGCTCCAGCCACAACTTCATTGGCGATTACCGCCAGGGGATTGAGCCGGTCATAAACAGCGAATACGGCGGTATCAGCGCCGGCATGGGCGACCGCGACATTTCGTGGTGTCTCAAATTCCTCACAAACGAGCTTCGCCTCCACGAAAAGATCTGCGGTTACATCTATACTGAGCTTCAAGACATCGAGTGGGAACACAACGGGATGATGGATTTCGACCGAAAAACTAAGTTCTACGGTTACCAAGACCTCTGCCCCGGCTTCACCGTCGCCAGCATCCACTCGCCCGACTTCGTGGCGATTGACTCCTTGCCCTGCCCGACGTTGCCCCCGGGGGGCGAATTCTCCGCCGACATCTACATGAGCCACTATTCTCAGAAAAAAATCAGCGCGGCGATCCTCAAGTGGAGTCTCAACGGGACAGACGAATACGGAAATCAGAAAAGCTATCTCTCCGGCTCAAAACCGATCACGTTCTCCCCATATTCCGTCACCAAAGTCCACACGTTGAAGCTTCAGCTTCCCGAAGAACGCTCGGTGGCAACGCTGGCGGTCACGGTCGAGGACCCCCGTGGAACAGTCCTCGCCCGCAATTACGTGAACGTTGACGTGTACCAAGAACAGCCCACGCGGCGAGAATTTCCCGATGGCAAGACCTGTGTCATCCGATTCGATCCGGGTGATTTCGCCGAGTCGAAGTGGGAGAAAGAGTGGCCCCGGCAGTACCCCGAGAAGACCTCGGGCCTCGGCAGCGGAAAGGTCCTCTACGAGCTGAGTGTCCCGGATGGCGTTGACATTTCATCGCTCAAGGGCATCGAAATCCTTTTTGAGGGCGCAGCCAGAGCAGGCCTCGCCAAAGTTGACGCTCGGATGGCGGATTTCCCGTGGTCTCGCAAGAAGCCCACAGATTATCCTCAGACCGACACAACAAAATGGCCCACGGATGTGAACGTTCTTCTCAACGGGAAGCTCGTCGAGAAAGTGCATTACCCGGACGACCCCGCGGACGCCAGAGGCGTCCTCTCCCACGCATGCGGCAAAGACCCCGGCTCCTACGGCTATCTCACCCGCGTCAAAGTCTCCGGCGAGAAGCTATCTCAGCTCCTCCCGAGCATCTCCGAACGACGCCTCCTCTCCATAGCTTTTGAGGTTCCCGCCGAAGGGGCCGATAAAGGGGGGTTCGCCCTGTACGGCGATAGAATCGGAAGGTATGCTGTTGACCCAACCGTTACGCTCGTGACCTCCGAGCCGATTGACCTCAAAGAGGCCCGCGCCTCAACGCGATAAGTCGTTGCGGTGAGTGTGGCTGCGTTTAATTGGTGGAGGAGTTACCTTGCGTTTGTTTCTCCCGCGTTGGAGTTCTCTGTTCGAGCTGACCCCGATTGTTACTCCCTGGACTGCTCCGGGCTGGAGGGTTCCTCGCCAGAGAGGAGCTTTTCGAGGAGGGGATTCAGGCGTCTTCTCATCTCGTCGCGTATCTGCCGGTGGCGCTCGAGCCTTTCTTCCTCTGACCCCGGCGAGAACGTGGGGTCGTCGAACTCCATGTGAATATGCCGGGCTTTTCCGGGGAAAACAGGGCATTTCTCCTCCAGCTCCCCGCACAGGGTGATGACGTAGTCGAATTCCTCATCGAGGAGTTTCCCGAAGTCTTTGGAGGTTTGCCCCGAAATATCTATCCCGCTCTCGGCCATGACCGTCGCGGCTTGCTGGCTCAGCCCGGCGGCGAAAATCCCCGCCGAAAACGCCTCTATCCGCTTCGGAAAGAAATGTCTCGCAAGTCCCTCAGCCATCTGGCTGCGACAACTGTTTGCCACGCAAAGGAACAAAACTCTCAGTCTCTTGGCGTTCTCATCCATAGCTACGGTTTCCCTCAGATAGTCCAACTTAGACAGCACGAGACGTTCATCATCATCGCCCCGAGCGAGTGAGCGGAGTTTAGCATGAAAAAAGCTTGAAATACAGTCGCAATGAGCTTATACTATTAACAGTTAAAATGTGCGGGTTGAGACAGTGGAAAGTGAGAAGGAGAAATGAGAGAGAAGGTTGAGGAAGTCATCAATTCGAAAATACGACCCTTACTACAGGCCGATGGCGGCGATATCGAGCTGGTTGAAGTAGATGGCGGCGTAGTCAAAGTTCGTCTCACAGGGGCATGTCACGGGTGCCCCATGGCGGCGATGACCCTCGAAAGGGGCGTCGAGAGGCTGCTGAAGGAGAATATCGCAGAACTGGAACGAGTTGTCGCCGTCTGAGCAACATCGCAGAAATCAGGCAATCGAACGAGTGAGGTGGCGAGATGCTGACCGTAGTGCGTTGGATACATCTTTCCTCGATGGCAGTCCTTGTGGGCGGGATGAGCTTCGTGTTTTTCGTGTTGAGACCGGCTCTTTCCCGACACGCCGAAGAACCGGCGATGAAACCCGTATCTTCTTTCATTGGGACTCGCTTCCGTTGGGTCGCCGTATTGCTCACGGCGGTCATCGTCGCTTCCGGAATCGTCAATATCATCATCGCCCCGCCACGAGGATGGTACATCCTTCTTCTGGTCGTCAAGGTTGTTCTTGCAGCGGGGGTTCTTTCCCTCTATTTCCGCAACGCTTTTGCGAAAATCCCCGGTGCGGATGTTCCTGAGCCCTCGCCTCTTCCGCCGGCAGACGCCCCAGGTGTCAGCCCTCCCGAAAAACCGAGCGAATGGAAGACGGCATGGCTTTTGACGCCGACGGTTCTCCAGGTGAAGATCGAGCTCGCTTTGATCGCAGTCGCCTTGCTCGTCATTCTCCTGGGTGTCATTCTCGCCCAATCCTGAGCTGCTCGACTTCTCCGCCCGTCCCCGAAGGGAACATTGCCCTGCCCAGAGTAATCCGCCGGGCGATGACAAGAGACCCATGGGGGATTTCCGCACGAGGTCCCTCGTTCGCCTGAGACTATGGTGATAAGCCGACGCGGTAAAAGCGGCGCCGCGAACTGAAAGGAGAGCCGAGGGCGTGAAGGCCGAAATCAATCCAGTAGGTGACGCCTGTGACCGAGGCGGACACATTACTGCTGGCAAGGACCCACGTATAGGCATCGGCGGATACCGACACGGAGTAGGTTTCACCGGCTGCGCTGTCCCACTCGACGACCGGCCGGCCGAAGGCTGCCCAACTGATTCCCCTCATGCCGAAATCCCGCCGGAACTTTTGAATGATCTTGTGCCCCATATCCGCGACGTAAGCGTACCCCGATGCATCCACAGCCACACCGTATGGCAGTAAGAATTCTCCGGGGGAGGGGCCCTGAACTCCCCATTTCGCCAGGAACCTCCCCGACGGACCGAACTTCTGAATTCTGTGGTTCATCTTGTCTGCGACGAAGAGGTTTCCGAACCTGTCCACTCCTATGCCGGCAGGCTGATAAAACTCTCCCTCCGCTGGGCCTCCGGAGCCCCATTTCGCCAGGAAATTCCCGTCGTAATCGAACTTTTGAATCCTGTCGTTGAACGTGTCCGCGACGAAAACGTTTCCCGAGGAGCTCACCGCCACGCCTTGGGGGCCGCACAGGCCCGCCTCGCAGTAGCCGAACTGCCCGTCGTCAGAGCCCTTGGAGCCCCATTTCGCCAGGAAGTTCCCCGACGAGTCGAACTTCTGAATCCTGTAGTTCCACGAGTCCACGACGAAGACGTTTCCCAGAGAATCCACCGCTATGCCGGATGGGTGAAAGAACTCTCCATCGCCCGAGCCATGGCTACCCCATTTCGCCAGGAAGTTCCCCGACGAGTCGAACTTCTGAATCCTGTTGTTGCCGGAGTCCGCGACGAAAACATCCCCCGAGGAGTCCACCGCTATGCCGAAAGGCTCATCGAATTCTCCGTCCCCGGAGCCACAGGAGCCCCATGTCGTCAAAAAGTTCCCGGAAGGGTCGAACTTCACAATCCTTCGGTTATCGCGTTCCACCACGAAAACGTTTCCCGACGCGTCCAGGGCAATCGCATAAGGCCTGTAAAACTCTTCACCCGCGGCGCCCGCTTCCCCCCATCTCTGTACGAACCAACCGGAGGAATCAAGCTTTTGAATCCTATCGTTCTGGCTGTCGGCGACGAAAATGTTTCCCGAAGAATCCACCGCTATTACGAACGGCTTGTTGAAGTTAACGTTGCCGGAGCCATAGGAACCCCATCTCGCGAGAAACTCCCCCGAGGGATCGAACTTCTGGACCCTGTGGTTCCAGGTATCGGCGACGAGAATGTTCCCGGAGGAATCCAAGGCTATGCCGCAGGGGGTGTCGAGTTCTCCGTCGCCGGAGCCAGAAGAGCCCCATTTAGCGAGGAAATTCCCCGAAGAATCGAATTTCTGAATTCTGTCGTTGCCCGAGTCCGCCACGAAGAGGCTCCCCGAATTGTCCACTGCTATGCTCCCGGGTCCATCGAACTCCCCGTCGTCGGAGCCCCGGGAACCCCACTTGGCGAGAAAGTTCCCGGAGGAGTCAAACTTCTGAATCCTGTGATTTCCCGAGTCCGAGACGAAGAGGTTTCGCGATTCATCCACGGCAATGGCTTCGGGCAGCAAGAACTTCCCGTCGTCAGGTCCTCTGGAGCCCCATTCGGCGATGAAATGCCCCCAGGGGTCGAACTTTTGAATTCTGTCGTTCCCCCAGTCCACGACATAGACGTATCCCCATTTGTCCACAGCTAACCCACGCGGGTTTTTGAACTGCCCGTCCGCAGAGCCTCTCAAACCCCATTCGGCATGGAGGCTGCCCGTGTAATCGAACTTCAGAATCCTGTCGTGGCTGGTGTCCGCGACGAAAACGTACCCTGATGAAGTCACGGCAACGCCACGGGGCGTATCAAGATGGCATATTGCCGGGGGCCATGTCTCGACAACGGAGTAGAACTCATCCGCGTCAACCCTGAGTAAGCAGAAACAAATCACCGCCCATGCCATCCGTGCGGATGCATAGCGAAGAAGTCTCGAAGTCTCACTTCCTTTCATGATGTTCTTCCTTTCTCGGTGGTGTTCCGTGAGGAGATTTTTACCGCAAGCCGAGGGGCGTGTCAAGGCAAACGCGGCAGCGGATGCAACCGCAGAGCACGCAGAGGACGCAGAGGGGGACCAAATAGGAGAGAGCGCTTCACGCAAAGACGCCAAGACGCAAAGGGGGAGCAAGTAGAAGAAGCCGGACCATCCAGTCAAGGATGTGAGGGATTTTTTTGACGGGATAACAGGATGTACAGGATTATATCCGGACCTTCCTCTCAATCCTGTAAATCCTGTCAGAACATCCTGCTAATCCTGTGGATCCTGTCTAAAATCTCCTCTCTGCACGGTCCGCGATGAGGCACACTACTACGGCACGAGACGTATAGTGTCCATGCCCGACACGACCAGTCCGCCGTACGTCAGGGCGCCCAGCTCGCAGACCTCATCCAGCTCGTAGAGCGCCAGATTTTCGGTCTCCAGGTGAACGACCAGGTCGAGATCCCCGTCACCGTCCACGTCCTCCATGCCGGCCATCGGTGCCTGCTTCTTCCCGCGAAGCCTCACCAATCCGCTGAAGTCCTCTCCCTTGAGGGTCACCGTGAGGGGGTCTATCTCCGACGCGTCGAACTGCACCGTCGTCAGAAACGCCACCGGAATCACCCCGTGCGACGCCAAGTTGATGCTGTTGGGATCACTCCCCGGCTTGATGTCAATCGCCACGTGAATAACCGTCACCGTCACCGATGTCGTCGCCGTATCGCTCTCTTCGCTAGGATCAGTCACAGTCAGCGACACCTCCGTCTCACCGATAGGGAACGGATATTCCACCACCGGCTCCGTCCCGATCTCATCTGCTCCGATCTTCCAACTATAGGTGAGCGGATCATCCTCCGGGTCATACGACCCGCTCCCGTCCAGAGTCACCAATGCGCCGGCCCACGACGTCGCCGGCTCGATGTATGGCCCATTGCAGTCCGCGACAGGTGGCTCGTTCACCGGCGCCTGCGTAACGTGCACCACCACCGTGTCGGGATGGCTTAATACCCATGACCTACGCCCTTGTGTATATAAAGTCAGGAAATAGTCTCCGGGCAAATCCGGTACAAATGTGGGATTTTGAGCGAATATATTTGACAAGCTAGCACTGCTTCCGGAAGGCACTGCATACATAAACCAATAATAGAAAAAATGTGTCTCAGCCCCACTGAGATCAACACCCGCGCCGTCAAGCTGCACAGTATCCCCGACATAGGCATGCTGATCCGGCCCCGCATCCGCGATGATCTCCGCATGCGCAGGTGCGGCGCTCACCAAAAGAGCTGCTACCACGCCCAAAACAGGCCACCACGAATGCCATTTCCCTCTTACCGATCCTCTCTTCTTCATCTTGATCCTCCTTTCGAGTTGCTGATGCCGGGAGTGCGACTCCCCACCCCACCATCGTTTCCATTATCCTTATCCTGACAATCCTGTAAATCCTGTCAAAAGCTCCTCTTCCTCCTGTCCATCCTGTCAGAAATCTCTTTCACGGGATATATCCCATGACACGTGCTCAAGCAAACCAAGATTGTGAAGAGAAATGTGGGTTGGAAGTGTTGTCGGAGAGATAGCCCCCTCGGATGTCTCGGTCGAACGACCTCGGCGCCCCAGCCATAGTAAACACCCCATGCGTTGCGATGAAAATCTCATAAGTCTGACGCGAAGCAAAAGGCGTGCCAAGCACTTTTTTTGGGGGCGGTGAGGGATTTTTTGGACAGGATAACAGGATAAACAGGATTAGAGGAAAAGCCGTGAAAGGATTGATCCAACGCCGAGGCGAGGAGGCGAGGAGGCGGGAGCAAATAGGGGAGAGAGCTTCATGCCAAGACGCAAAGGGGCAGCAAATAGAAGAAGCTGGACCATGCAGTGAAGCCTGTCTGGAATTTCTTTGACGGGATAACAGGATATACAAGATGCCGAAAATCCTGTTCATCCTGTCAAAAAGTCTCCCGGCAGGATGCCGGCGTTACGGGAGCCTCTCTGGGCTCTCCGCGCTCTCTGCGGTGGACGCTCTTCGGTCAGGAACTGAGGGATTGCCCCCTGTGGCTTTTTGGGTGAAGTGGGCACATGGTAACCATGTTCGATCTG
>JABMQX010000469.1 GCA_013203085.1 bacterium
CTGCCCGATGATCAGCGGCCAAAGACCAACGACCAGAAACGAGACCAATGGATGGTGCGCTTCTCCAGGACTGTCGGACGAAACCTGGGACCGGTCTTCCAGGCCTGGGGCGTGCCCACAAGCGAGAAAGCACGAGCCTCCATCACGGACTTGCCTGTCTGGATGCCGGACGACATCCCCGTGAGATAGCCCTTCCTCAAACCTTAAAGACTGGAAGGCTTCTGAATGCCCTGAGAGCGTTGTTGCAGGGAAGGTATGTAGCCTCGGGAGCCGGGTGGATGAACATGGTCTACCCTCGCTGCCGCTTATGCTGTGGCGCGTCCACACGCGTTTCCTTGGAAACTCTCAAGACCACACTGAGTGTGACGGATTCGTCTCATACATCATAGGGTTTCTGCAGGTCCGATCACGATTTTGGGGCACTAACTGGATACACGAGGGGTGGAGACAAGGCCTTAGATCCGCGCTGGAAGAATTCGCCGGGGAGGCTGTGGACGGCACTGGTGCCTTACGACCAGACGCTAAGAAAAGTCTTTCTCGCGAATCACAACCCCGTCGGTTGGGGTGGGTTGGCTCTTACGCCGTGGTTCCTCTCGCGCGAGGCATCCGGGTCGTCAGCAGTATGATGAGCAAGGAGAAGAGCATGAAGTGCCGTGCGTTGTGGTTGTCTGGAAAATGCTTTGGACTGTTCCTGCTACTGCTTGTGTCGGCGTGCTGGGAGCAGAAGGCTGCTTGTTCGGAGGCTCCCGCCAAGCAGATTCCCTGGGAGCCTGTCGGTCTGTCCGGTGGAGGCGCCATGTTTTCACCCGCGATCTCGCCGGCGGACCCGAACCTGATGATGCTGAACTGCGATATGAGCGCGGCGTACATCTCGGAGGACGGCGGCCGGAACTGGCGTATGATCCACCATGCGCAACTGCGAACGGACATAAGATGCCGGCCGGGCTTCCATCCGTCCGATCCCAACATTATTTACGCTTCATCGCGTGGCCGGCTGCGAATCAGTCGCGACCGCGGCAGGACGTTTACACCCGTCGGCGATCTCAGGGAGTCGCTCTATGGTGAAATCGCGATCAATCCGTCCGACGCAAACGTCATGCTGGTGGGCACGCGCAACGGCCAATGCTGGTTGTCGCGTGATGCAGGCACTGCATGGACAGCGTGCAACGGACCGGATGGCCAGGTGATAGGGTTCCATTTTGACCGCACCAGAAAGGGCCGCGTCATGTTCGCAGCCACGGGCAAGGGCATCTGGCGCTCTGAAGACGGGGGACAGACCTGGGCTGAGAAGACCAGTGGTCCGCAGCGGAAAGAGATACAGGGATTCGCCGGGGGTTCCAATTCGGCAGACAACGTCATCATGCTTTACTGCACCATACGCAGCAGAGAGGAGAACGGCACGTTCAAAGGGGGTATCTACTGTTCGCGGGATCGTGGCGAGACCTGGCATTGGGCCATGGGCCGGGGCATCAACATGGAGACAAAAAAGGCCGATCGATGGGCCTATGGTTCTATTCCGCAATACAAGCAGCTTCTCGCCACGGACGCGAAGCCGCTGACCGTGTACGCCATGAACACAAGCACGGGCTTCCACCCTCCTCACCATGACACAGTGTATCACAGTGATGACGGGGGAGAGACGTGGCGGGACACGTACTTCATGGACCCTCGTTTCGAGCGCTACAACGTTGCTCCCAACTACGTCACCGCATCCACGGGACAATCCTTCAAGGGAGGCGACGTACCCTTCGGGGTGGCCATATGCAACACTGACCCCAACCGGCTGATCCTGGTGAGGAGCGAATGCCATGTCACGCACGACGGCGGCAAGACATGGTTCAACGGCCATACGTACCCGGCTCCGGGTGATTCGCCCAAGCCAGGTTGCGCATGGGTGTGCAACGGCCTGGTGGTGACCACGACCTGGAATTACTGCTTTGACCCCTTTGAAGGTAACCGTCACTATATCGCTTACACAGATATTGGCTTTGCGCGGTCCACCGATGGCGGCAAGACATGGACATGGTGGGACAAATACTCATGGGCCCCCTGGCGAAACACCTGCTACGAGATCGCGTTCGATCCGGCCGTGCCGGGTAAGATGTGGGGCGCCTTCTCCAATGTGCACGACATTCCCAACGACAACATCATCTCCGAGCGTCACGGCCACAACCGTCCCGGCGGGGTGTGCATATCACGTGACTTCGGCACCTCGTGGGAGCACGAGGCCCGGGGCATTCCGCCCAGACCGGTGACCTCCGTCGTGCTCGACACCAGGAGCTCGAAGGGCATGCGTACGCTGTATGCAGGGGTGTTCATGGAAGGTGTGTACAAATCAACCGATGACGGCAAGACGTGGGCGTTGAAGAAGAACGGTCTGGGTCATCCGCAGAACATGCGAGTCTCCCGTGTGACTCTGCACAGAGACGGCACGCTCTTTGCCATGGTATGTGCCAAGCGTCCTGCGTACGGAAAGCCACTTATGAGTAAGGGCGTAGGGTTGTACCGATCCAGGGACGGCGCGGAGACCTGGACAAAGGTCAATGCCTCCAGGCTCTTCCTGTACCCCAAGGATTTCACGGTCCATCCCGAGAATAGCAGCATCATCCTTGTCGGCACGTGCGATTCGAGCTGGGAGGATAGGTCCGGAGGCCTGTACCTTTCTGAAGATGGCGGCGGGACCTGGCAGCGCATCGGCCGTGAAGGACGCCAGACCTTCGGCGGGTACTTTCACCCAAAATTCGACGGATGGATCTACATGACTCTCACCGAGGGGGCGCCTGGGGCCGGCTTGTGGCTCACGCGGGACAACGGCATGACCTGGGAAGCATTCAACGATCTGCCGTTCTCGAACATTCAGCGTGTGGCGTTTGCCCCGTCGAATGACGCCGTGATGTATGTCACCACATTCGGCGGCAGCGTCTGGCGAGGACCGATCGTGCCGCACGAAGAGTGAATTCCCCTGTCCCGAGTAAGAATTCTGTCCGCGCTGGGAGGAAACGCAGAATGTCCTCTTTGTCTGCACATCAGCATTCTTGGAGCCTATCCTGGATCCCAAAGCCCGAAAGGATAGGACAGGTGATTCATTGGGCGGCTACGCAGACTCACACAGCTTTCTGGACTCCAACTTCTGATTCGAAGGATGCGCAAAAGTGGCAAGGGCCCGCCGTGTGGGCACAAGAAAAAGCCCTGTCTGAAGCCAGTCCTTTCGATTCAAGAGACAGTTAAGGACCCCATCCTCCGTTCTCTTGTCATGCCGTTGGGCGCAAACACCGGTCAGATCTTCTTTCTATCTTTGACATAGTCCGCCCAGAGCTCGTCGATCGTGTCCCGTCTCTTCCTTGAAGAAGCTTTCATCCTTGTAGGTGCGTTTCCTCAGGGCGGTATTGAGCTTGTTGACAATTCCGGGGCAGCGATCAGATTCCAACCACAGGAAAAATCCTCCGGCCACTTGGTAGCTATCCCTATAGCCCTGGGGCTTGTCTCTGAATGGGAACCAATCCTGGCTCTTCCCCTCGTAAATCGCCCAGCGCAGATAATCCGCAATTCCTTCGGTCAGCCAGCCGGAAACACGTCGCCTGTAATCCTGTATTACATGCACGAGTTCATGGTAAACGCACCCGATATCCTCAGGATGTTTTTGTATCCAACCGGAGGAAACCGTGATGCGTGCGCCGGAAGTCCCAGCGATACCTCGATTTGATTTGCGTATTTTCAGCCAGACCTCTGTAGGCACATCAAATCCCTTCGTTGGGATAAGATTTGACGTCCTCTGGTGCCATTCCTCAATGAGCTCCTTCGCCTTATTTCCCCAGTCGGCCAGCTCGGGGACTTCTGAGACATCCAGATGGACGACAACCGTCGCATCTGCAACAGAGCCCAAGGACACAAAAAGTAGAATTGCCAAAACAAGATTCTTAGTCATGGATACTCTCCTGTCTTCGGTACGTGCAATGGCTGAGCGAACAACCAGCTCAGAGGCGGACAACCCAGGCTACCAGGCCCATAGGATACGGTCATCCCACGGGATTTGCAATGTCCATACAAAGTATCGGACATTCGCGGATGCCAATGTCTATGCGGTTGGAACTTGGCGCTCAGCAAAGGTGGAGAGGCAGATACGGGAGCTTCCGAGATGCAGCAGGGAATTCTCGATGAAGTTCCTGGGCATGTCACGCAAAGCGCGAAGGAAGGCCCCAGCCATCTCAAATCAGTTGACGAGCTGGACGAGGTTGTCAGAGCGCACCGCAATGTCAGACAACCGGTAAGGGCCATTTCTCTCTGTAAGTCCGTGTCAAAAGGTGATCCTTTTCACTTTTGTCCATCTCGTCTTTTACGGGATCGTAGCGAATCTTCTCTCCGGCCAAATAGGCCACATTGCCGAGAATGGAGACCGCCGCGCTGATATGACCACAAGCAATATCCGCAATGGGAGCCTTGCGCGATTGCATGCTGTCTATGAAGTTATCTGCGTGAAGGAGGAACTTATCGTCCCTGGCATGGCCCTGGGCAATCGGTTTCTTCTCATCTTTGGTGAAGGCTTTCCATCCCCCCCGCGTGATATTCAGCACTTGTTCATCGCCATAGAAGGTGGTGCCGGTACCGCTGTCATCGATTCCTCCCACATTCGGATATTTCGACCACATGCGAAGTTCCCAGACCAGGGTCAACCCTGGATACTCATATAGCGTCAACTGGGTATCGGGTGTTTCTTTGTCATCGTCGTAGATGAACTTCCCTCCCGCAGAGGAAACCGCATCGGGCCAACCCAGGTCCAATGTCCACAGCGGGATATCCAACCAGTGGACGCCCCAGTTTCCCATATCACCGGTGCCGTAATCCCACATGAACCGCCAATTGTAGTGGACCCGGTTTTCGTTATATGGCCTTTGAGGGGCCGGTCCGAGCCAGAAATCGTAATCGAGATGAGACGGCGGTTGGGTATTGGGTTTGTGGCCAATACTCTTCCGTCCCAGGATGCTGTAGCATCGAATCAGCCCGATTTTTCCCAGTTTGCCCGAACGAACGTATTCTCTGGCTTCCTGGAAGTGGGCTCCGCTGCGTTGCATGGTTCCGTGCTGAATGATCCGGTTGTATTTTCGGGCGGCTTGGGCAATCAATCGGCACTCACGGACATTGTGCGCGCAGGGTTTTTCGAGATAGACGTCTTTCCCTGCCTCACACGCACGGATCGCCATGATGGCGTGCCAATGATCGGGAGTCGCTACAATCACAGCATCAACATCCTGATCCTCCAATACACGCCGAAAGTCTGTGTAGGTTTTCGGCGCTCTGTCTTGGGCGGACTCAATTTCCTTCGTTTTCTTAGCCAGGATATTGCGATCCACATCGCACACAGCGGTTACTTCCGCCCGCCCGGTCTTGATGAAACTGCGAGACATGATTGTTCCCTGGGTGCGAACGCCCACGGCCGCGACCTGTATTCTGTCGTTGGCGCCGCGGACGCTCCTGGGAAGAAAAGTGATTGCTGAAAGACCGGCCAACCTGCTGGCCGTACGCTGGACAAAGGCACGTCGGGATAAAGTGGCCATGACTGAATACCTCCATTAGATAGGACGTGTCTATTCCTGCCAAACTGGCATCCGGGACATTCTGTCAAACTTCCCTTAGGATAGCATTTTTGCATATCCTCAGCATCTGTTTGTGATAGCATAGGTCTGCCGGTTTATGTTTGACGGCGAAGCGCGATCTCCGTGCGAGTGAGGTATTGATTCTGATTTGAAAGGAGAAGAGATGCTGCCTCAAATATCAAGAAGAGATTTCCTTTCGAAAGCTATCGTGTCATCCGCGGGAATTACCGCGCTGTCTTGTCTATCCACGAATGCGCATCCAGTCTCACCCATTCAGCGCAAGTTCGGTTCGCGCATGAAACTAAGCTGCACCGCCTACTCGTATCGGAAATATCTCCAGGAAGAAGATCCCCCTTCCATGACGATGGAAGACTTTTTGGACGAGTGTGCCAGAATGGGTTTAGGCGCGGCAGAGCTAACCTCCTACTATTTCCCAGACCCTTTGACAGAGGCGTATTTGCTGCGGTACAAACGGAAAGCATTTCTACTTGGACTGGACTTGTC
>JABMQX010000470.1 GCA_013203085.1 bacterium
ACCTACGACCGAAGCCATGGCGTATCTCGCGGCCCTGAGGCGGCGAAACGATGGGAAAAGGCGCCCCATCGGAAGCGCTCCGTCTTTCCCTCGCCCCTCACGCTCCCTCCGCCAGAACAAGGAGGCGAAATTCCCCGGCGGCGGAGGCGCCTGCTTCTGGTGAGCTCTCTCAAGGGCGACATTAAGCGTCGAGCCGAGCAGTTCGGCTTCCTTTCGGCATGCCTCGCACCCTCCAAGGTGGACGCGGACAGCATCAGTCTCTGACGACGAAAGTTCCCCGTCGAGGAATAACACCAAATTCTTTCTGACTTTTCTGCAATTCATCTCACAAGGTCCCTTAACCGGACTTTCAAAATCTGCCGCGCGTTGAAAAGACGCGACCTGACCGTACCCTCCCTGCATCCAAGAATCGCCGCCACCTCCCCAAGCGAATTTCCCTCGACGTATCGGAGCGTGAAAGCAATTCTGAGCTTCGGGGGAAGAGAAGCGATCTCTCGCTCAATCCTCTCTCCTTTTTCGGCTTCCATCATGGCGGCGGCGCCGTTTTTCCGGTTGGCATCCGCCTTTTCAATCATCGCCTCCCGGGGAAGATCGTCCAGCCGATTCTCCCGCCGCCTCTTACGCTTCCGCCATTCGCTCCGGCACAGGTTCACGGCAATGCGGGTCAACCATGTGGAGAACTTTGCCTCTCCTCGAAAACGGTCAATATTTCTGTATGCCAGGAGAAAAGTTTCTTGTGTCATGTCATCACAACGGTCAGCGTCCGTCAGGCGAAAGATCAGCGCATGCGTCCGCCGATAATGCCTGGACAGCAGCTCATCGAACGCCGCCGTATCTCCCGCTCTGCTTTTCTCGACCAGGTCGAGATCGGGGTCGCCACCCGCTTTAACCTTCCGCATCAACCGCCCCTGGGCTGTTTGTTGTTTCAATAGATTAGAGACTCCGGAAGCTCTGCCGTTCATTTTTTCTGAAAATCCGGTTATTCTTCGATGTTTTCCTTGGTCGGGTCCGTTCTCACGTCGAGAACTGGCTCCATTCCTCGACCTGCGCCGTGGAGAATGTTACATCTTCAAGATAGCACATGGAGCCTATGGGAAAAAGAATTGAACCGAAACCCATTTACCTGCGACCCTATTAGTGAATACCTCCGGAGAATTGACGGGTGAGAACCGAAAAAGAAGCCATTTACTACGAACTTCTCGTTCTCCGCTGCCAGCGGAAGGAGAAGGTTGCTCTCGAAGAGCTTATCCGAAACTGGGAGAGACGCCTTTTCTACTACATCCGGCGGTTAGTGGATGTCGAGCAAGACGCCTGGGACATCCTCCAGCAGACCTGGTTGAAGGTCCTTCAAGGAATCGGAAAGTTGCGAGAGCCTCGCAGCCTGCCCACGTGGTTGTATCGCATCGCCCGCAACACCGCTATGAGCCATTTGAGAGTTGAATATTCGAGAAGAGCCTTGTTGGACGAGAACGAGGACATTTCCAGCGTCGAGGAGAACAGTGAAAGCTTTTGTTTCGAGGATGCCGAGCGGGTTCACTACGGACTCAGCAAGCTATCTTTGCCGCACCGCGAAGTTCTGACGCTCCATTTCCTGGAGGACCTTTCCGTAGAAGAAATCGCCGAGGTGGTAAGAATTCCTCCGGGTACCGTCAAATCACGGCTTTATTACGCCAAACGTGCCCTGCGAACCGTCCTGGAGCAGGAGGATCGAAACCATGAGTGAATCTCACGAGAGCTTCCGCGAGCAACTGCTGAAAGCAGAACAACCTAACCCCACCTATAGAGAAAAATACGACAAGGAGGTACGTCAAATGCTGGAACAAAAGCTCACGGGTGCCAGGAGATTAGGTTATATTGGAGCGGCAGCTATGGGTGTAGGATTTGCTCTTCTGTTTGGCACGTTAGCCATCATCGTGCCGAAGGAGTTTCCAATAGAGGGCCGCCTTATTTTTGCTATGGGCGCCATTTTTGGTCTGGCGTGGGCCGTCTTCGCCGGCGGGATCGTCAGAAAAGGCGTTATCAAGCTGAAAACTGATCCCACAGCCATGGCCGGCATGAGCTGGGGTCTCTGCGTCATCGTAGTAACGGTCCTCATGGTTTCCCAACGAAAATTCCCGGACCCCATAATAGGTGTCAGGGCGCTCGTCAGCGGTCTGGGTTTCCTGGTTATGGCGGCGGTATTCATGATAGCCAACCGTATTGACCAGGCAGGATTGAAGACGCGAGAAAAGCTCCTCGAAATTGAATACCGCCTCGCCGAGCTTGCCGAGCAAATGGGGAAGAAGAAGCAGAGCGAATAAGGTACGCTCAAGCTTTCTCGGGTAGTATGCTACGGCAGCGAGGGACGCGGGGAGGGGAACCAGCGCTTCCGACACACCTGATGTAACATAATGTTCTTCCTGTTTTTCGGAAAGACGTGAACCGAAACGCCCGCCCATACGACCTTATTATGGAAACATGGCCAAGAGTCCCGAACAAATATATGACGAACTGCTTGTTCTGAAGTGCCAGGGGGGCGACCTCCTGGCGTTTGAGGAACTGGTGACTCGATGGGAAAAGCGAATCTGGCGCCATGCCTACCTCTTGAACATAGCACAGTTGAGTTCTCTGGGCCCTCCGCAAGTTGCAGTCCATCTCATCCTTGTTTGACGTTGATTCGAAGGAATCGCAGGGGCAATCCGTTTTCTTCGAGTGTTCTACTTTTCCCCACGGAAGAGGCCGTGACGGGATTTGGCTCAACAAGGAATGGAAATAAAATGAAGACTAAGATCATTATCGGCATATCACTTGACAGAAGAGAGAGGTTTGTTGTTAACCTCTTGACATGGGGCGGCTCACTTCGTCAGAGAGGCTTTTGTCGCGGGCAAGGGCGGTGAGTCGGCCTGAGTTGCAAAATCGCATTTCAAAGGGAAAGGAGAAGGGATGAAAAAGAGATTCTTGGTCTTCATCGTATTGCTTGTGACGGCTGTTAGCCTGTCGCACCTCGGTGTGGTGCAGGCTGAAGCCCCATCAGTAGCGGAGATTCTTCCGCCGGAGAGCCTCGGATACGCGGAGCTGCCGAACATGGACGTATTCTACTACGTCCTCAGCGAGGTGGGCGAGGCAGTGATCGAGAGCCTCGAGGAGGAAGAGGCTGCGCCCGAAGACATTAAGGTCAAAGCCAGAGCTGTGCTGGAGGCCTTCAACGAGATTAAGCCGCTGCTGCCGAAGAGCGCTTCTCTGGGCATCGTTTCGATTGACCCACAGAGCGGTCAGCCATCGTTGGTGTTGGTGAGCGAACTGTCCGAGGCGATAGGCCCTCTGGCTGCGGCTGCAGGAAAGCTGCTCGCTGCGGCTCCTAATGTCAAACTCAGGAAGACCGAGTACGGGACAGAACTGGTTCTCCCCCATGGGCATGTGCCGCCGATCGGCTACACCGTGAGGGATAACGTGTTGTATGTGACGACAGGGGAAGGGCTTCTGGACCGGGTCTTGTCAAGTCGGGCATCGGAAAATCTCGCCCAGACCGCTCACTTCAAACAGGTCAACATGGTCACGGGAGACAACCCCTTC
>JABMQX010000471.1 GCA_013203085.1 bacterium
ATTCTCGACGGCACAGCCGGCAACTCCACTCTCACTTTCCAGCAAGACGGTTCATTCCGCAGCTCCGTGGGATACGACATGGCCAACGGCTACTTGTTCCTGTGGGAAAACGGCAAAGTCGTCGTGGACGACGGGAAACTTGGCGTGGGAACCGACAGCCCCAGCGAAAAGCTGGACGTCCAGGGCGGTATGAAGGTCGGCGCCAATGGCACGCCCTTCCTGGAAATACGCGAATTCGTCGGGATCACGAGAGACACCGGAAGTGGCACGACCTTCACTCTGCCTCTGGGGTACACGGAGGACAACGTAAGAGTCCTGTACGCAGCGATCAGAGACAAGGCCAACGACTGTTGGGTCCCCGCGGGTAACAGCACAAACAGCTGGTTTCACTACCAAATCGGCTTTGCGACGGTGCAGCCCAACTCAATCTCGCTGAGCTATCGTGATTTCTATGGTTTCCATACCACAAACTACAGGTTCCTACTCATGAAGATGAAGTAGCCCGAAATCACAATCAAGAAAGGAGTCTGGCATTTCGGAAGGCGAACGCTCTTTCACAATGTCCGACAGTGTCACACCAGGCTCGTTTTGGGCGTCTGCGGTTTTGTGAATTCGCTGATCATCACCGGCGGTGAGGCCGGCCGAGTGAGTGCGTACACTCCAAGAGAATCGCCTCAAGTAGCTTGGGCGTGAACCACACGGACTCTAAGGGACCAGCCGGCTTCCTGAAGCCGCTCATGAAATCCGACAAAGGAGAGAAGAATGATCTCAAGAAATCTGACTTGCTTGACGCTTGGACTTGTGCTCTCATTGTGGTTGGCTGACCTGCACGCTCAGAGTTCGGCCAACTATGAAATCGCCCGCTCCGTCATGTCCGGCGGTGGAGGGGCGTCAACCTCGACGAATTTTGACCTTGCGGGCACGTTCGGCCAGCCTTCAACCGTCGGGGCTTCTGACAGCAGCAGCTACAGCCTCGGCTCCGGCTTCTGGGGCGCGACGGTCAGAATATTCACCGTCGCCATCCAGAGCATAACGTACAACATCGCCGAGGGCGCCCGCATCACCTGGCACAGCATCGCCGAGGCATCCTACACCGTCGAGTTCACCGACAGCCTCCGAGCCGCCTGGACCGCCATCGCCACACCATTAACCGGAACCGGCGGCTTGATGCAATGGCTCGATGCCGGTATCGAAACCGGCACGCCTCCCACTGCCGCAGGCATCCTGAAACGCTTCTACCGCCTGAGCGGTGAGCTCGGCAATTGATCACTTTTGGATCAGCTACCGCGTGAGAGTGTTCGCATTACGCGCAGCCTGCGCCAGCTACACCTGCCGTGCGGGTTTTCTGCGGATTGCGAGAATCTTCCCGCCGCCTGGCCGCGAGACAAAGCGCTTCATATTCCAACCTCAGGTTTGATAACATCTAGCCGATTCGTCGTGATGCGCAATCGTCATTTGCACCCAAACCATTCACAAGCAAGGAGGAGAAATGGAGAAGACAAGATTCTTCGCGAGTTTGCTTTCCGCACTAACAGTCATCGCCTTCGTAACGCTGGCGGCAGGCCAGACCAGTGTTCCGCTTCAGATCAACTACCAGGGGGAGCTCAAGTCGCCGACAACGGGTGAGCCAGTTCGGGACGGCGACTATGACATGGTCTTCGAGATCTTCACTGAGCAAACCAGAGGTGTCTCTCTCTGGCAGGGCCAGCATACGGACGCGAACCGCAATCCCGTCGAAATCAAGAACGGGATATTCAACGTCATCCTCGGCTCGGGTGCGGGCAACGACCTGGCTGCCTCCGTTTTCAATGGGTCCGAAAGGTGGCTGCAGATCACCATCGAAGGGGAAACCCTGAAGCCCAGACAGAAGATCACTTCGGTCGCCTACTCCATAGTCGCGGACAACAGCCGCTTGCTCGACGGCATGAGCGCCAGCGAGTTCCTCACACCGTCCCAGGGTGACACGCTCTACTTGAGCCTCACAGACAACGACAGTTTCGTCGCGGGACGAGGAGCGCGGGCCGATCATCAGGGCGCCTTCGTCTGGGCCGATTCCACTGGCGATTCCCTCGCCTCCAGGGCCGATGACGAATTCCGGGTCCGAGCCACGGGGGGCGTGAACTTCGAGGTCGGCGACAACGCGTTCCGGGTGGCGGGCGATTTTGACATCAACGGAGAGCTCCACGCCAACAAGATCGTCTATTTCTCGCCGCGAACACACTATTACAGCGTCGCACCCGAGGATTTCGTTCCGGGAAATAGTTACAGCGAATATAGAAGCCACGGGAGCCTCGTGGGAGCCTACATCTACTCAGGGAATGGCACCCTGGTGGCGCCGGTTCACCTGCCACATGGCGCGGTGGTCACCGAATTCAAGGTCTTCTTCGCTGATAACTCTGTCAGCAAGATTACCGTTAGACTGAGGGAGTATTGGCTCAGCGTTCCCGGCTACCGACAGCTGGCCGCGCTGGATTCGTCGGGCATCTCCGGATTCGGCAGCAAGACAGAAACGTCCATTTCCGACGCTATCATTAACAACGAGTTCTGGGTCTACCTTCTTTCTGCCGACGCCAACCCCTGGGATGGCAACACCATGAGAGTAATGGGGGCAGTGATCACGTACACCATAAGCGAAGCACCGTGAGCGCGTTGCGCATGAGCCGCCCGCATCCCAGCGGGCCGGGCAAGTTGGGTCCAACCGCCGATGAAATCGGACAAAGGAGAGAAGAATGATCTCAAGGAATCTGATTTACTTGACACTTGGACTGATGCTTTCACTATGGCTGATTGAGGCCCATGCGCAGAGCTCAGCCAGTTATGAAATCACCCGCTCCGTCATGTCCGGCGGGGGGACAACATCAACCTCCGCGAGCTATTCCCTGACCGGGACGTTCGCCCAGCCTTCGCCGGTCGACGTCTCCGAGAGCTCCAGTTTTACCCTCGGCAGCGGCTTCTGGGGGGCGACCGTCAAGCTCTTCACCGTCACCATCGAGAGCATCTCCTATGGCGTCACCGAGGGAGCGCGAATCACTTGGCACAGCATCGCCGAGGCAACGTACACCATAGAATTTACCGACAAACTCACCGCCGGCTGGACCGCCATCGCCACACCATTAACCGGAACCGGCGGCTTGATGCAATGGCTCGATGCCGGTACCGAGACCGGCACACCG
>JABMQX010000472.1 GCA_013203085.1 bacterium
CAACGACACCAACCACCGGTCCGAGAAGAATCACTCTCAATCTTCTGCTGCCAAGAGAAAAGAGGAACCACACGGGCAGTGCTCCCAGATACCCCAACCACGCTCCCCTCGACTCGGTATAGAAAAGACAAAGCAGCGCGCCGCAGACCAATACCATCAGCAAGCCCTTCACAAGCCCACCTTCGCTCCAGAAAAAAAGGCTCAACAACACGGGCAAGCCGAGAATCAGGAACGTGGCAAAAAAATTCGGGTGCCCCATCGTCGAAAATGAGCGTTCCCGCTCGCCCCACGGCATCTCGTTACCAAAAACGGGGTCCACACCATAATGCTGCAGAATCCCGTACAGGCAGCTCAACGCTGCCACAATAGCGATCATCCCCGCCACAATCCGAAACGCCCGCTCGCCTGTCACAGCCCTCACCGTTACAAAAAGGAGCATTCCACAGCACAATAAGTTAATCAGCTCCTGAGCGCTCGCATACCTGTAACGGGATAAGACCATCGAGATCACAGACAGGCAAACGTACACCCCGAAGGGAACCATCATCTTCGAGCGAGGGATCAGCACCTCTCCTTTGAACAAATATGTTCCCAGCAACACCGTAAACATCACCGTCGCCAGCCAGCAGAACACCACGTTCTTTATCAGCGTGCCATCCTTCGTCGCCACGGTGAAAACCAGCCCGACGACGCCGATGAGCACAATCAGCCCCACCAACATCGTCACGCCGATCGCGTCCTTTTTCAGTTCAGACCTTTTGCTGACCATTCGCGTGATCCACAGTCCCGCTCTTCAGACCTTTCCTGCATCCTTCTCGCCAAGCCTGACGCTCATCAAGCCTAATCACCCTCGAACTCCGCCGCCACATCTTACCTGCCTCCATCTCCCTCGTCTATCCACGAATCGCCTCCTGCCAACGCCAAGGCATCGTCCGCAAGTCTTCTTGAAAAACCGACACTCCTTTGCTATTCTACAGCCAAATGGACTGAGAGCGATAGGGATGAATACACAACCTGACACCCCCTCATTGCAGAAACCGCATCTTCAGACAGCCGACGGCGGCGCTTTTGCATTAGCGTCCGGCGAAACTGTCATCGGCAGAGACCCTTCCTGCGACATTCAGCTTCACGACCGTTCCGCGTCCAAGAGACATTGTGCCATCGCCTTGTCTGAAGACGGCGTCTCGATAACCGACCTCGGTAGCACAAACCACACTTTCGTCAATCAGTCCTGCCTCAGGCAAGGACAATCCATTCAACTTGTCCATGGCGACCGCCTCGTCCTCGGCCGCAGCACTTTAACGTTTTTCGACCCAGAGAATGCGACTCCTCCTCCGCGCCGACCCCACACAACCGCAAGCCCCACTTCCCGCGTACCTGCCTCCGAGAGCACCGTCGTTTCCTTCGATCTCAGCACGTCGTTTTCAGATGCCGGGGACGAACCCCTATCTGAGGCTGCATTCCGCGAGCTCAGAAAAGCGAATGAGCGCTTATCCATCTTCTACGATTTCGGGAGGCGCGTCGGCAATATCCTTGACATTGACCAGCTTCTCACAGACGTCGCCCGGAGGATCATGAGACTCATCCCCGCAGACAGCGGCGTCATCTTCCTCAAACGCCTCGAGCAATACGAACCTTTCCTCTTCTGGACCAGAGAAGGCTTCAGAGATGTCCGCCACGCCACTTTCAGCCGCACAGCCCTGACCCGCGCGACCCAAGAAAAACGGGGCTTGTTTGTCCGGGACATCGCCTCCCAGCCGCAGCTCAGCGCCGCCGAAAGCGTTCGCCAGCTCCAAATCCAATCCACCATCATCGTCCCCGTCATCCTCGAAAACGAGGTTTTCGGCGCACTCTCCCTCTCTTCATTTGGACAGCGCGCCGACTTCCGTCCGGACGACTTCGCAATGATTTCCGGCATAGCCGGCCAGATCGCTGTTGCACTCAAGAACACTCACCTCGCCAACGAGATAAAGCGCACAACCGAAGAACAAGCGCGACTCCATAGAGAATTAGAGATCGCCGCTCACGTCCAAAAGAGTATTCTCCCCGCCGACCCCCCTTCCCTTGCCGGCCTCGATATCGGCGGAGTGAGCATCCCCGCCAGAGAAATTGGCGGAGATTTCTTCGACTATATCTCCCTCGGAACCGACTCCCTCGGAGCGACTATCGCCGACGTTTCCGGAAAGGGTCTCGCCGCTGCCCTATTGACACTCCAATCGAGAAACGTCATCCATGCCCTCGCCGTGGACAAACTGAGCCCCGCCGACGTCCTCCGCAAAGCCAATTCCCTCATGCACGCCGACTACTCCCGAGCCGAGATGTTCCTCTCCGCCTTCTATGGGATAATAGACCCCGCCGCCGGACACCTCCGCTACGCCTCTGCTGGACATGACCCTCCCCTACTGCTCCACGCAGATGGCAGTTGCTCTTCCCTTGATTCCACGGGAAGCCTCCTCGGAATCTCCCCCGACCTCCCCATCGCCGAGGAGACTGTCAATCTCACTGCCAACGACCTCCTCGCCCTCTACACGGATGGAGTTTCTGACGCCAGAGATCGCAGCCACACTCAGTTCGGCCATCAGAAACTCGCAAAAAGACTCGGCGAATACCGCAATCTCCCCGCCCATGAGATCGCCACTCGCATCGTCCGTGAAGTAACTTCCCTCGCCGGCCCCAGCCAGTTCGACGACGCAACTCTCGTCATCATAAAAATCCAACCTCGTTGAAGTGCCAACCGGGTACCCCCTCCCCGCTTCCCCTCTCCCAGCAAGATTCGCAACATTGCCATATCCATTGTGTCATGCTTCAGACGGAATTGGACATTTCCCGATTGGCTGTTAGCATAGAGCCAGGAAGGAGGAAATTTCATGGCAGAGAAGCGGAGGAAGTTTTCAGCGGTCACAACGGAACGGCATCCCATGGGGATGTCGCTGACCCAGGCAAAGTAGTGCTCGCCGTCGGGTCTTTGCTCGCGGCACTCAAACGGCGAGAGGTTGTGCCCCTCATAGTCCAGGTCGTTGACCCAGGCGAACTGCTGAAGCGTTCCGCATTTCAAGTTCGGTGATGGCGAGTGCTTGCGAAGGCCCCTGGAATCGAAATGGAGAAAGGGCGCCAGCCCTGAATCCCACGACATCAGCCGCCGTGTTCCTGGGGAACTTCCGGTGGCTTGGATGTGCCCGGCGCACAGCAGTTCACCGATGAGGCCATCGATGACGACGGCCACACCCAGAAGGCAAACGCGTCCATCGCCTTACTCGTTGGAGGCCGTGCTGCTGAGCGCCGGAGCTTGGCACCGTCCTGCCGCACTGCTGAATCGGTGTTTAGACTGTAGGCAATTTCCAGGGAGCGCGCTTCGGGCGGTCGAGCCAGGTGTTTGCCTCATCATCGCCGATGAACCGCTCTTTTTTTGGGTCCCACCGAAGTCGCCGGTTGTTCCACCAAGCGAGGTTCCCGAGGTGGCAGACGGTAACGGAGCGGCAACCTATCTCCACATCGCAGATGGGTCGCTTGCGGCTGCGCGTGCAATCGAGAAAGTCGCGATAGTGGTCGTCGCTTTTGTAGAGGTGGACGTCATTGGGTCCGAGAGGCTCCTTGCCGATGCTCTCGGGGTCTGTCTTGAAGTAACCTCGGTTGACCTCAATCTTCCCCTTGGGGCCGGTAAAGAGGATACCATTGGCACCACCGCGATACATGACGACTCCGTTGGCGTACTTGTATGTGAGGGGCGTTTTCTTCTGTCGATTGGGTGGGATAATCTCGACCGGGCCGGAGTTGTCCATTCCGAGACCCCACTGGGCGATATCGAAATGATGGGCGCCCCAGTCGGTCATGCCGCCGCCGGAGTAATCCTTGTAGTCCCGCCAGTGTGGGAAGAAGTCGTACATCCCTTTGGGACAAATCCTCTCGTGGTAACCCCGATAGGGAGCGGGGCCGAGCCAGAAGTTCCAGTCGAGGCCAGGGGGTATCGGCTGCTCGGGCAGGTCACAGTCTCTGGAAGGGCCGCCGATACCGACGTGGACCGTTTGCACTTTTCCTATGCGGCCGCTTCGCACTAACTCGCAGGCGAGGCGAAACTTGGCGTCTGATCGCTGCATGCTTCCGGTCTGGAAAACTCGCTTGTACTTCCGGACTGCTTTGACCATTTCGCGCGCCTCCCGGATGGTCAGAGAAAGTGGCTTCTCGCAAAAGATGTCCTTCCCCGACTTGGCGGCCTCGATGACCGGTATCGCATGCCAGTGGTCAGGGGTGGCGATGATCACCGCGTCAATGTCCTTTCTCGCGAGTAGCTTCCGGAAATCTTTGTACATGGCGCAGCCCTTGAAGGCGCCGCTCCTCTTTTCCCTGGCGTAGCGCTTTTCGACCATATCGCGAGCGTTCTCGCGACGAATCGTACTGACTTCAGCGACCGCAACAAACTGGGTGTTGGGATAGCGCCAGAATCGGCCCATAAGCCCTTGGCCCTGCTTACCCGGCCCGATGATTCCCATCGTGATTCTGTCGCTCGGAGCCGCTCGCCCGGATGCTCCAAGCGCAGAGGAGCTAATCACGTACGGCGCACCGACGACAAAGGCCGTGGTTTTCTTGATAAAGTCGCGACGCGTAACGGTTTTTTCCTTTCTCATAAGCTTTTGCCTCCTTTTCTCAAGCCGAGATTCACCCGGCGCTGCCCAAATCATGGGGGCATTTTAGTCCTTTGCCTACCTACCGGCAAGAGAAAAGCAGTCCTCGACGTAGCACCTCAGCCACACGTGGGATAAGGAAACTTCGTTGCAGGAGCAGTGCAAAAGGATTGAGACAGGGATTTCTCGGCGCCGGCTCAGGATGCAGGTTTGTGAAGGTTTTACTGCTCCGATTCGCAAATGGCGTTACTCACGCTCCTCTGGGGAAGAACCTCTTTTGACATCCATGATAAGTAACCTTCAAGGGTAAAGGAGTTACCCTTGCACTGATGGCTTTTCGCGGTGACGTTGCCGGGGTCGCAGTTGCTGTTAGGGACTTTTTTAATCCGGTCTGTGAGTCAACGGTCGAACGTGACCAGACATCCATTTGCATGCATCCGGCAACAAGGCCTTCGCAGAAGATTGAGTTTGGGTGAGCCCGCCGACCTCGAAACAGGATAATGGTCGTATCACGAGCCGACGGCTCGATCACGCAGTACGTGATGATCTTCTTGTGCACATCCAACCCTACATAGTGTACACTTGCGCTCATGGGAATCCTCCTGAGTTAGTTTCTGAGCCAGTTTCATTCTGCTCTCAGCATTTTAGCCATCAGGAGGGTTCCCTATGCCACCCGCTTTCATAGATGAGGCATTACCGACAGCCCGCACGACATGAAGAGAGACATTGGGTCAGACTGAAGGCGGCCTCGGTTTTGGGCGGCGGACAAAACGGTTGAAAGAAGCGAACTGTTTTTGTTAGCTTGCATCGCAGGGGAGGAGTGGGTGAACCCCAGTGAGGGGTGGCCCAAGCACGGCGAACACGCACGAAAAAAGGAGAAGATGGAAAGATGAAGATCGCTTGCTGTTGGCTTTACGCAATAAGTAAGTACGGTTACCCGCCAAGCATTCCAGACACTTTTGGCGCCCTGGACGATATGGCGCGGTTGGGGTTCGCGAACGGGGAGCTGGAGGGGGTCGGAAAGGAGAATCTTCTCGCGATTCATTCTCACAGGGCGGAGTTCAAGTCCCACTGCGAGAAGCTCGGGCTTCGCCTGGTCAATTTCTGTCCCGTCCTTCCCACGACCGTTAGTTTGAACGCGCAGGAAAGGCAAGAAGGGCTTGAGCTGTTCGACGTGGGGATAGAGTTGGCCACTTATTTTCAGTGCGAGACGGTCCAGCTCGACAGCTTCACGCCGCCTCTCAGGTTCAAGGGAGAGGCGCCGTATAAGGAAGCGATCAAGTTCGGGAAGCCCTTTCAGGTGGAGGTTGATGCCGAGTTTATCTGGGAGGAGCAGTGGAGCGTGCTGGTTGATACGGTCAAGCACTGCGCGCGAAAGGCGGCGGAAGCCGGGCTCGTTCTGACAATGGAACCTCGCGTCGGGGAGATGATAAGCAATACGGACGCGATGCTTCGGCTTATGGACCATGTGGGGGACGAGAATTTTGCGGCAGTTTTGGACACGGGGCATCAGAACGCGCAAAAAGAAATCCTGCCGCTGAGCGTGGAAAAGTTGGGGCGGCGAATTAAATACCTGCATGTATCCGACAACGACGGGCGAACGAACGAGCACTTGTCCCTGGGTAAGGGCACGATTGACTGGGAAGGTGTGTTCCGCGCTCTTGCGAAGCACAAGTACGACGGGTACGTCGCCATTGACATTGGCGGGGTGGAGAACCTCGATGAAGCGTATCGAGAATCAACAACGTTCCTGGAACAATTGGCAGAACGTATCGGTATCTGATGAGCTCTCTTCTGATAAGGAATGCCAGAATCATCACGCCCGCGGAGACATTGCGGGGAGGTTCTATTTTTGTCGATCGCGGGAAGATAAGAGAGGTGATTGAGGGGGAGACTCGCTTATCTGAAAAGCCGGACAGAACGATCGATGGCTCCGGCAAGATTGTGGTGCCGGGGTACGTTGACTTACAGGTAAACGGTGGGAAGGGGGAAGGGTTTTCTCAGAGCCCGGAAGAAGAATACGAGAAGATCGTC
>JABMQX010000473.1 GCA_013203085.1 bacterium
GACGTGAACATTCCGGTTTTCATCAGCACGCTGAAACAGATCGGCTACAGGGGTCCATTGACCATCGAGAGAGAGGTCGCCGGCGAACAGCAAAAGCTCGATATTGCCAAAGCCGTGGACCTGCTCAGGCGGCTGAGGTAGTCCGCTCCCATTTCGTTGCGAATCGGCTCTGGTTGCGATCTTCTCCCCGCCGGGAGCTGTGGAAGCGATGGGAAGGAATACTGGAATGGGTCTTTCCTTCCAGTAAACGATCCAGTACACGAACTCTTGGTGTTTTTGGCAAGGTCGTATCGCATTATTTGCCGGTTGTCAACAAAAGAGCTGATTTGCGTGCGGCTGTATTTCCGCGGCATGCCGGGCGCGCCGCTTCCACCGATCCCATAGGACGCTTTTCAGCGTTGGGGAAGACCCACGACCTCACCACTGTCGGGCTTCTCGATCAGGGGCTTCATCCGAATCCTGCCACGGAGATACAGCTACACGCAGTTGCTCCGCGAATTTCATTCGCATTGGCCTGTTCCTCTCTCATTGTTTTTTGTTTCGCCAATGATGACTGGAACAGGCTTTTCAATGGTACCCTTTTTTCAAAGAACGTTTCCGCAACAGGAACGAGCCATTGAGCCGGCATCCCGTTCATTGATGGCTCGCCTGATACACGCAGGCTATTCTGGAGTCGTTTTCGTTACAGACAAGGTAAGCGATATACCGGCCCCTCGCCAGGATCAGAATGAAGCCCTTGTAATGGGGAAAGGTGACCGTAGCCGGACTCGGTGGCTGTGGACGTTGGCTGTGCGCAAAACCGCCGCTCAGCCCATCCGCTTCTTGCTCATAGCCACGACGTTGTTTGCCCATTGGGAAAGTTGCTTCCCGTTTTCGACATGAGACGTTGCGTAGATATCCCGGAGCGCGTTACACTTTTCCTGGCCCGAAACGTTGATGCTCTTCTTCGGCTAAGTTATCCCGCATGGCAACAGGTTGGCAGTATTGGCTATCGTGTTAGCTGGGAGGCGGGAAGCTTTGACGCGGGACGAACGGAGGAAATTATTTGTGATTGGGCTCTGAAGACCGATGGCTCAAAACCGGATGTAACTCCGTGGACGTCAGGAAGTTGCTCTGTGGCTCATATTCGGCCGTTTCAGACAATTGATCTTGTGCCTCGCTAAACAAGGTGTCTATAGAGGGGGTAAACTATGAAGAATCTGTTGAATCTTTGGGCAGCAGCGTTGGTGATGGTTCCGACGGTTTTGTACGCCGGGGAGCCGGTCTTCGTCCCCGTCAAGATTGACGGGCCGGTTCACGACCCGGCGAACAACACGTACTGGTTCGGTCCCTTCAGCGAATGCTGTAGCGTGCTCGATGTTGACGGTGACGGCAATCTTGACATCGCCGCGGGACGTAACTGGTACAAAGCGCCGGATTGGATCGAACACGAGAACTTTCGCAACGGCGCGGAGACAAACGGCCCCGAGACGGACAACAACAGTGAGTTTGCCATGGATGTCAACCGCGACGGGCGGCCGGACATCGTCAGTTCGGGTTGGATGCGAATGAAGGGAGCCTTCTGGTACGAGAATCCGGGAAAGAAGGGCATGAAGTGGAAAGCGAGAAGGATTCATTCAGCAAGAAGCATGGAAGGTGTTATCCACGGCGACATTGATGGAGATGGCGACGACGATATCCTGTGCAACCACTGGAGCCTCGTGCCCGGGCAAGGGATGACGTGGCTTGAGTCCATCGGTAGGGAGCCGTGGTTTGTGGAGCACGTGATCGGTACTGAAGGGGAGACGCACGGGAACGGTCTGGGAGACATCAATGGCGATGGACGGATAGATATCGTCACTCCGGTCGGCTGGTATGAAGCGCCTCCCAAGCCGGTTGAGCAAAAATGGAAGTTCCACGCAGACTACAAGTTCCGGGTGCCGGTCAGTTCTGCGGCAGCCTCTCATCCCATGCTCGTTTACGACGTCAACGAGGACGGGCTGAACGACATTATTGTGGGCGCCGCGCACACGTATGGCTTGGCGTGGCTGGAACAATCGGTCCACGCCGAAGGAAAACGCAGTTTCACACAGCATTGGATCGAGACGGATTTCGGGCAGTTCCATACCATGGCCATGGGTGATCTAAACGGCGATGGGAAGCCGGACCTGGTCACGGGCAAGCGGTTGCTCGCCCATCACGGGCGCGACGTCAGTTGCTATGAGCCGCTTTTCGTTTTCTGGTACGACATCCAGGGCGGCAAGTTCGAGCGGCACGTGCTGTCTTACAACCACCTTCCCTGGTATCCGGGAGAGAA
>JABMQX010000474.1 GCA_013203085.1 bacterium
GATTACCTGGCCTCGCGTTCGATCACGTCCACGATCCCGACGTCAATGTACTGCCCGCCGAGGGTCTGTTTGCAGTGCACCGCCAGTGTGTTTTTGCCCGGCTGCAGCGCCGCGCGAGCCTCCTTGCTCAGAGGCACAGTCACATAGTCCGTCGTATAGCCGGCGAGTTTCGCCGCGAGCTTGCCGTTGATGTAAACCTCCGCGTCCTCGTCGTGGTGGAGGAGCAGATAGGGGTTCTGCAACTTCGGCTCATCGGGTAGATCGAACGTGCGGCGGATACAAATGTCGGAGGAGTGCCACGGCGTCCGCACTACCGCGCCGGGTGTGTCCGCCTTTCCGAATCCGCCGATTCCCTCCTTCCATGAGGAGTCGTCGAAGGCGGAGTCGTGCCAGGCATCGGCAGGCTTGCTTGTCGTATACCGCCAGGCGCAGCCAGTTTTCTGCGACGTGGGCACGATCGTCTTGACCACGGGCGGCGGCAGATACATCTTGCGATTGGCGGCGGTGATGCGATCGGCGTCCATTTTCACCATTGCCCGGTCGTAAGTCATCAGGCCATTGACCTCAATTTCCACGTCTGTCGTCTGCGTGTACACCGCGGCAGAAAGGCCGGGCGACCCGATCAAGCTTCGGAGATTCTGCAAAAGATGAAGATATGCGCCGGTCAGAGACTGGCTGTCCTCAAAGCTCCGGTAACCCCAGTTTTTCTCCTCCTGCCAGGTGTGCCCCCGAACCGGCAACCCCAGCCCGCCGAACTCACCCAGCACCGCAGCGCGGTTCGGCTCCGGCTTCGGCGCAGCCGGACCGGGATAGCTGTGAATGTCGTGCACGTCACCGACGCCCACGTCGCTCCAGCCACTGGCGCAGTTAACCAACCGCGTCGGGTCGTACTGCTCGATCCACCGCACGATGCGTTCCGTGTCGTATTGGCCCCATCCTTCGTTGAAAGCCACCCACATCACGATGGACGGGTGGTTGTAATGCGAGTCAATCAGCGCCTTCAGCTCTCGCTCGAATTGGTCCGTTGGCTCGTTCGAGCGGGCGGCCTCGCCCTTAGCGTCCCTGGCACGCTGATTACCGTTGGGCATGTCCTGCCAGACCAGCAGCCCCAGCCGGTCGGCCCAGTAGTACCAGCGGTCCGGCTCGATTTTCACGTGCTTGCGGCACATGTTGAAGCCCAGCCGCCGGGTCACCTCGATGTCGTAGCGCAGCGCCTCGTCCGTCGGCGACCTGTAAAGCCCGTCGGGCCAGAAGCCCTGATCAAGCGGCCCGAACATGAACAGCGGCTCGTTATTCAGAAGGATCCGCGTGATCCCGTTTTCATCTTTGCCGATGGAGACTTTCCGCATGCCGAAGTAGCTTTCGACCCGGTCCCTCACCTGCCCATTGATGAGCGATACTCGCAGGTCGTAAAGGTGCGGCGTGTCCGGCGACCACAGCTTCGCCTTCGGGATGCGTAGCTTGACTGTCGCACCGAGTTTGCCTGATGCTTTGGCAATGGTCTTGCCGCTGTCGCTGACTTCGACAACCACCTTGCCGGAAGCCGTTGCGTTGAAATGTTCTATCATCACCAGCACTTCGCCCGCATCAATATCGGGCACGATCTTGAGGCCCTTAATGTAATCCTCTTTTTGAACCGGTTCCAGCCACACCGTTTGCCAGATGCCGGTGGTTGGTGTGTACCAGATGCCCCCTGGCTTGTTCACCTGCTTGCCGCGTGGCTGGTATCCTCGGTTTGTTGGGTCCCAAGCCGCCACGACGATCTCCTGTTCGCCGGATCCCTTGAGCGCCTTCGTAATCTCAAAGGTGAAAGGGTCGTAACCGCCTCTGTGCATGCCGAGCTCCTTACCGTTGACCCAGACGGTGCTTTCCCAATCCACTGCGCCAAAATGCAGCAGCACCCGCCGACCCGACCACGACGGCGGTGCCTCGAACGTGCGGCGGTACCACAGGCGGTTCTTCTCGTCCACCCGCTTCATCACTCCCGAGAGTGCCGATTCCACCGGAAA
>JABMQX010000475.1 GCA_013203085.1 bacterium
ACAAGCAGCTCGACCGGCTCAAAAGTCTCCTCGGTGAGAAGCTGGGCGTCGAGAAAGTGGAGCTTCAGGCAAAAGAAGACCCCTCTCTGCTGGCGGGCCTCGAAGTTACCCTCGGGCACCTCCGGCTCGAGGCGCACTGGCGGGGTGTGCTCGACGAGGCTTTGAAAGAACAGCAGGAAGGTCTTAAAAGCCAGCAGGATCAAGCGAAGCGGGACGCGAAACAGCAACAGAAACGCGAACGGAAGCAGGAAGCTAAAGAAGAGCCAAAGCGGGAACCGAAGGAAAAACCGAAGGAAGAGCCGAAGCGAAAGGCGTAATAGCGAGCGATTAGGAGTCGCTCACACTCGCCCTGCTATCCGTGGTGATACCCCATGCCAGAAGAACACGTGACCAGCCAACTGAGCGATAGACTTTCTGAACAGGCGCAAGCTCTACTCGACGTTGAGCCTCGCCTGTCGGAGTTCGTGATCTCCTGGCTTGAGAGGCTGAGAGGCATCCTCGACGAGCGCAAGGTTCCCGGTCGGATTGAACATGTGGGGCGGATCTGTCGCGTAGCCGATGGCGTCGCGACGGTGAGCGGCCTTCCGGAAGCGCGCTTCAATGAGCTCCTGCGCTTTCCTGGAGACGTTTACGGCTTGGTGTTCAACCTTGACCCTGAAGAAATCGGCTGCGTCCTACTCGGCGGGGATACGGAGCTGTCGGCCGGGGACCCCGTAAGGCTTACCGGCGAGGTTGTGGTTGTGCCAGTGGGGGAGGCACTGCTCGGCCGTGTTGTGGACGCCCTCGGGCGGCCTCTGGACGGCGAGGGCGCCATCGAGTACGAACGTCGGGACCCCGTCGAAGCGGAAGCGCCGCCCATCCTCGATCGCCGTCCGGTCGTGCAGCAGCTCGTAACCGGCATCAAAGCTGTGGATGCGTTGATTCCGATAGGCCGCGGCCAGCGAGAGCTTATCGTAGGAGACCGAGCCATCGGCAAGACGGCTCTCGCCGTGGACGCCATTCTCAGTCAGCGAGGCACTGACCTTATTTCCATCTACGTCGCAATCGGCCAGAAGGTCTCGACTGTTAAGCGGGTGATGGAATCCCTGCGGAACCACGGCGTCATGCGCCAGACAATCATCGTATCCGCCGACGCCGATGACTCCCCCGGTTTGCAGTACATTGTGCCTTACGCGGCCACGACAATGGGCGAGTACTTCATGCGAAAAGGCCGGGATGTCCTCGTCATCTACGACGATCTCACGCGTCACGCCCGTTCTTACAGGGAAATTTCGCTCCTCCTTCGCCGTCCGCCGGGGCGAGAGGCTTACCCGGGCGACATCTTCTTCATTCACTCCCGCCTTCTGGAGAGAGCGACTCGCCTCAAAGAAGAAGCTGGTGGCGGTAGCCTCACCGCCGTGCCGATCGTGGAGACCCAGGCGAAGAATATCTCAGCATACATCCCGACGAATCTGATCTCCATCACCGACGGCCAGATATTTCTCGACCCGGACCTTTTTTACAAAGGCGTCAAGCCCGCCATTCACGTCGGCAAATCGGTGTCGCGAGTCGGCGGCAAGACTCAGTTGCCCGCCATACGCGCCGTCGCCAAGCAGTTGCGGCTTGACTACGCTCAGTTCGCGGAACTGGAGATATTTACTCGCTTCGGCGCCAGCGTCGAGGAGAAGACCCAGAAGAAGATCGAACGCGGCCGACGCATCCGCGAGATTTTGAAACAGCCGCGACTCGATCCCCTCACCGCAGGCGAGCAAGTGGTCATTCTTCTTTCCGTGGACCGCGGTATTGTGGATGACATTCCTATCGAAAAACTGGCTCGCTTCCAGAAGACGCTGCGGGAGACGATTTCACCCAAGCATAGTGAGCTTCTGGAAAAAGTCGAGAAGGGCGAGGAGCTTCAGGACACCGAGTGGGATGCCCTCGTGAAGACCGTCGAGGCCGTCGCCGCAGACTTTGCAGAGGAGGAGCCACAGCCGGAAAAAGCGGAATCGAGTATGGAAACCCCGGAGAAAGATAAACAAACGGGCGAGGAAACACCCGACATAGAGGATGCGGAAGTCTCGCAAGAAGCTGGGACACCATCGGACACGGATGCTGTAAACGATGTCGAACCGACGTCAGATCGAGAGGCAAATTCAGACGATTGAGGGGTTGCGAGACATCATCCATTCGATGCGCTCCCTCGCTGCGACGTACCTCAGCCGAGCGGAAGAGCGCCTCGAGGGCGTCCGTGCCTACGCGGACACCATCGGCCGCGCCATCGAAGATTGTCTATTCGGGCGAGAAATCCGTCTTCCGGAGAGCGAAGCCAGGAGCACTGCGATTCTCGCGTTCTTCTCGGAGCAAGGTCTCTGCGGACGGTTCAACGAAGTGATGGCGGAAGCGGCAGTGAAACACGCCAGAACCGTGGATGATCCCCGATTCATAGTCGTTGGCAAGCGAGGTCCCACGTTGCTGCAAAGGGAAAAACTCCGGATTCTGGCGGAGCTGCCCTCCACGACCTCGCCGGATGGCGTTGACGCGGTCATCCATGAGATTGCCAAGGTCGTCCTTCAACTGCGCGGAAGAGGTGCATTTGCCCAATTGTACCTCTTTTACGCTCGCTATCTATCGCCGGGGCGAATCGAGCCTACATTCGAACGGGTGCTGCCGCTGGACCTCAGCGCGTGGCGAGACGCCGAGCAGGCGCGCACTGCGCCACCACATCTCGCCCTGTCGCGGGTGGGTCTCTTATGGGAGCTCGTCCAGGAATACACGTTCATCTCGCTGTACCGTGCCTTTACGGAGAGTCTTGCCGGCGAGAACGGCATGCGCCTTCAATCCATGGAAGCCGCGAAGAGTAACATAGATGACACCCTGGATGACCTGCAGCTCCGCGCTCGCATTCAGCGCCAGAACGATATCACCGAAGAGCTGCTGGACGTCGTCTCTGGTGCGGAGGCGCTGAGACACCGCTGAAAAAACCGCAAACAGCATCTCGCCCGTCCGTGTGCTCGGCCTCTGTCCACTTCCAGATATTTCCACACGTGTCACAGCAGGCGAAGGGCGACCGGCCGCCGGGGAAAGAGGTCTCGCTGGAGGTTGTTCCACTCTTCCCGTTGCACAAGCCTTCCTTTCC
>JABMQX010000476.1 GCA_013203085.1 bacterium
CGGCCGCCGAACAAGCGAAGTCTGAAACCAGCGAACAGCGCGAAGCCCGAATCGGCTGGTGGCGCCAGGCCCGGTTCGGTTTGTTCATCCACTGGGGGCCGGTGAGCTTGAAGGGGACGGAGATCAGTTGGTCCAGAGCCAACTCCAATCCGAAGTGTCCAAACCAGGGCGCGATTCCGGTCGATGTTTATGACAATCTCTACAAGGACTTTAATCCAACCAACTTTGATGCCGGGCAATGGATCAGCATCGCCAGGGATGCCGGAATGCGGTACGTGGTTCTCACCGCCAAACACTGCGACGGATTTCTGCTCTGGCACTCAAGGGCGAGCACCTACAGCATGGCGGCCACTCCGTTCAAGCGCGACATTTGCGCGGAGCTTTCGGATGCGGCGCGGAAACAAGGCCTGAAAATCGGCTGGTATTTTTCCCCGATGGACTGGCGCGATCCGGACTTTCGCACCCAACGCAACGCACTGTTCGTCCGCCGGATGCAGGAAGAATTGCGCGAAATTCTATCGAACTACGGGCGGATCGACTTGATGTGGTTCGACTGGGATGGACATGAACCGCTCTACGATCAACCGAATACCTACCGGATCGTGAAGTCGTTGCAGCCGCGGATTGTCATCAACAATCGGCTCGACTTGGGCAAGGGCGACAACGATCGCAAACTGCTTTCGTCCTTCGCGGACTACTACACCCCCGAACAACACCTTGGCAGCTATGATGATCAGCATCCATGGGAAACGTGCATGACGCTCGGCACGCAGTGGGCGTGGAAGCCCAACGACACCATCAAATCCGTGTCGGAGGTCGTGCGTATTCTGGCCAACTGCGCAGGGGGTGACGGGAATCTGCTCTTGAACGTCGGCCCGATGCCCGACGGCCGGATCGAGCCGCGCCAGGCCGAGGTGCTCAAAGGCGTCGGTGACTGGCTGAGGCGGAACGGCGAGAGCATCTACGGCACGCGCGGGGGACCGTTCTTGCCCGGCAATTACGGTGCGTCAACCCGCAAAGGCAACACCATTTTCCTTCATATCCTGAAATGGAATGGCGACGCGATCACGTTGCCGGGCCTGCCAAAGAAGGTGACCGAAGGCACGCTGTTGACCGGCGGCGAGATGAAGTTCGAACAGACGGAAACGGCATTGCGGATCACGGTCTCGCCGCAATACCGGGAGAGCAGTGATACAGTCGTGAAACTGCAATTGGACGGATCGGCCATGGGAATCGCCCCCATTGCTACGGAACAGTCCGGCAGTTGATTTATCGGGAGGGAGTTGAATCAACGATGGAGGAGAAGCAGCGATGCGGATAACGAGCAAAGTGCTGGTCATGGACATGTTGGCCGTATATTGGGGCCTGTGCGGCGGTCTGGTGCGCGGCGAGAACGAGCTGGCGATGTGCAGCCTCGAGCCTCCGGTTATGCTTCCAGATGGGACCGAGTTCCAAACCTGGGAACAGCCGTTGCGATTTGAGCGGACGTACCACGTCGATGGCTCGAACCCAAATGCGTCCGACGCGAATCCGGGCACGAGCGACCGGCCGTTCGCCACGATCAATCGCGCTGCCCAGGTGCTGCAACCGGGAGAGCGCGTCGTCGTGGCCGCGGGCGTTTACCGTGAATGGGCGCGGCCCGAGCGCGGCGGTCATGACCGCGAACACTAAGACCAATACCAGATAACTGCGAACTCGGTTCATCTCACCCTCCTTTTCATTGAAGTCCCAAAACCGTTAGCCACTGACGGCTCGCCAGGGCCCTCGGGACATACCCAAGGAAATATGCCCCGCACTTATGCCCTGGATTTTCGAGGGCCCGATCACGCTTGGGAAGCGCTTTCCTACTCGCCGAAGGAGTCTCGGAGTGAGCCGAGAGTACGAACCGCCACCGATCTGCTCGGCATTATGCCGTGCACAGGCCTGGCGCCACCTTCAATGGGGAAAGCGTGCGGTTTTCTCTTATCGGGCGATTATCAAGCAAAAGCGCGAGAGACGCTTTTCGCCAAAGGTTTAGTCCAAGATCTGGCACGAACGTGAAGGGCGGTAGGAAACTGTGGCCGGTGATGGGGCGGAGTAAAACTGCGGCACTTCCGGAAGATTTCTGCGAGAATGCGTTCTTTTTAGCGGCTGTGCTGGCCGCTGAAAGGGGAGGCATCCTTAGCTTTCGCGGTGCTCCGCCCTTCGGTTTTGCGAGCAGTTTGTGATATTATCCAGGTGGGACACTGAAGGGACGAAGCAGAACGACTGCATGGGTGTCTTTCCTAACGACTCAAGGGCTTATGCTGCTCGCGTCGCCACACACAACGATCGTTTACGTTCACGTCTCTGAGGAACGCAGGCGGGCGGCGGTAAACAAGCTCGAGATCACTCCCACCGGGCGGCCTGAGGAGCCGAAGGTGGTCGAGTTGCAGGGAGTAAACGCGTAATGACGAGAAGAGAAGGCGGTTACCGAAAAGGCAAATCGCAGAAGTTGAACCGGCTGCCACACTCTACGGACGCGAAATATCGCAAGCGGATACAGCGGGCAGCCAAGCGCTGGCATAAGAAGCGGGGGACACTGACCCCCGGCATGAAGGAAAAGATACATTCTACGAAAGACGAAGGCCCGAGAGGTGGGAAAGAGCAAGAGTGAACCTGAAACGCTGCCAACCGCGTCCTATCCGCCGAAAGAGGCTTGATGTTGGCGAACAAAAGCCCGTGAGGCTCGTTGCCGGGTGCGGTGATCAAGACCCTCCGTCGCCCGGTCGGTTTTCGCGGGCTGTTTCATCGTAGGGGAATAGTCCCCGAAGCTGCGAGGAAGGGGTGCCGTCGAGGATAAGCGTTGGGCACCCCCTCCCCCATGCCCCCATGAGAGGAACTGCTATCCTCCCTGTACTCTATTACGTAGCGGGACTCCCTTCCCTTTATTTCCCCTCCAGACCTTCGCATGAAGTTACAGAAAAGCCACAAGGAGACGATAATTAAACCAGGGCATCGCGGGGTCCTCCGTTCAGGCGATTCTGCTACAACAGGCCGGCTTTGCTGTCCGTTTAAGGGGGGGGATCGCAACGTTTTGCCTTGTCCCCCCTTCTGTTTTGCTGGGAGATTGTGTTAGCATTGCGGGCGAGTGATTCCAAAAAGCGGAACGAAAAAGGCGAGACCGCGATGGCATGACAAAAGACATTCCCGAAACCGTTCAACTGGCCATGCCTTTGCCCGAATGGCAAGAACTGAATCCTACAGAAGACGAAATAGAAATGGTTTGCACCGCCTCAAGCTACGAAAGCCCCGAATTTGCCAGTCCACAGGCGGTGATCGAGTTTATCAAAGAACAGCGAGGCCGTCCCTGGCC
>JABMQX010000477.1 GCA_013203085.1 bacterium
CGGTTCTTCCATGCCACCGATGGAGACAGACACAATTCAATGCTGCCAGTAGGAATCCGTAGCGACGGGCGTTGGCTCGAAGGGAACGTCACCTTCCGGCGACGGTTGCAGGACAGAAAGAGATGAAGACAAAGACCTTTTCGGGCCTCTCGCCCCAGACACCCACGAAGCCCACGATGTCGCACACACTATCACCGGTTCAAGACCTACTTCTCACGAGAAGCATCCACGCTTAGAAAGAGCAGATTCTCGCCTCCAGAATAGAATTTGAGATATTATAGCTAACTATCGTTAGCGCGCCGCACACTGTCTTGTCAACCGCTTTTTTTCGACGGTCGTAATTCCTCAGTTTCGGGGGGAGACGGACTCACCGGAGAGAGCGCGGAGAGCGCAGAGGGGAATGCAAGAGTTGGACAGGATAACAGGATGGACAGGATAATCCTGAAAATCCTGTTGATCCTGTCTGATATTGGCCTGCGTCCTCGATGCGTGCTCTGCGGTTCCATCCTGAGCCGCCGATAACTGGGGGGTTACTGCCGGGGAGCGCTTTCGATTGATTCTCACGGTTTTTGTGGTATGATCTTGGTGGGACACGGAAGTGTGATGGTTTCGGGAAAATCCTCGACCGTCTTTTGGAGGACCCAAAGATGCGATATTTTGTGCTTCTGATTTTATTGGCAATTGTTATCGCGTGGTTAGTCCAGCGTGCACACAATGACAGGGAAGCCGAAGAAGGCCCCAAGAAAGAGACTCTCCACGAACAGATTCACCAGACCACTGATTACCTCACCGGCAAGACGCCGATCAACGCCATGATCCGCAGCCAAATGAACATTCGCACGGTTTCAATCCAGCGGGCGGCGAGGGACTTCGAGATAATGAACGGGCGACCACCGAATAGCCTCGAAGAGTTGGTGAAGGAAAACGGCATTGGTGAGGACCAGATGTACATGAAGTACGGAAACGTCAAATCCAAGCTCATCTCAGGGCTAATGGCGGATGGGCGGTTTTTCATCCACTGGATCGGGATGGATCGCAAGAAAGGAACCAGTGACGACTGGGTCAAGGTGTTCTGAGAGCGACGAGCACGATCTCTCCCCGGAGAGGGAGAACCTCGCCAAGAGGAAGACAGGTAAGGTGTTCTTGGTGGGAGCGGGACCGGGAGACCCGTCGCTGATCACTGTCAAGGCTTGCGAGTGTATCGCAACAGCCGACCTGATCGTTTACGACCACCTGTGCAACACCTCCTTGCTCCACTACGCCAGAGGAAAAACGGAAAAAGTTTACGTTGGCAAGGTCGGCGGGGAGCACACACTGCCGCAAGCAGAGATCAACCGCCTCCTGGCGAAGGGCGCCGCCGACGGAAAAACCGTCTGCCGGCTCAAAGGAGGTGACCCCTTCATCTTCGGCAGAGGGGGTGAGGAAGCGGATTACCTGTCGAAAGAGGGAATTCCTTTTGAAGTTGTGCCGGGGGTCAGTTCCGCAATTGCGGCGCCGGCTTACGCGGGGATACCCCTCACCCACCGGAAAGCGGCGTCCACCGTGGCTTTCATTACGGGGAGTGAAGCGGCAGACAAACCTTCCTCGACTGTCGCTTGGGAGAAAATCTCAACCGGGGTAGACACTCTCGTGTTTCTCATGGGGGTGGGAAACCTCCGCCGGATCGCCGCGAAGCTCATCCAACATGGAAGGGAGCCACGCACACCGGTGGCTATCATCGAGCGAGGGACCTTGCCGCGACAACGTTGCGTGCAGGGCACTCTTGGTGAAATTGCCGCCATCGCCGAGAAAGAAAAGGTCCGGCCGCCAGCGATCATCGTCATAGGCCCGGTCGTGAAGTTACGGAGCCGCCTTTCCTGGTTTCACACAATGCCTCTTTTCGGGAAGAGGATTCTTGTAACGCGGGCGCCGTCACAAGCGCGCCCCATAGTACGAATGATAGAAAAACTCGGCGGGGAGGCGGTGGAGTTCCCGACAATAAGAATAGAGCCGCCTGAGAACTACTCGGAGGTTGACGCGGCAATCGAAGCCCTGCAGAGCTACGACTGGATTGTGTTTACCAGCGTCAACGGCGTGAGATATTTCACCTCGAGGATTCTCTCGATCGGGAAGGACTCCCGCTGCCTCGGCGGAGTTGCCATCTGTTCCATCGGTCCGGGGACAACCGAAGCTCTGCGGCGGAGACACCTCGTCCCCGACCTCCAGCCGAAGCGTTTTTCCAGCGAAGGGATCGCCGACGAATTTCGGAAGGTCGGGCTGAGGGGCAAGAAGATCCTCCTGGCACGCTCCAATCTCGCGGATAGGTCGCTACCTCTGGAGCTTGCGGAGCTGGGCGCGGAGATGAAGGACGTGGTTTGCTATCAAACACTGAGGGGCGACCCGGACCGCTCCGTTATTCAGGAGCTACTCGATGGAAGAATTGACGTGGTGACTTTCACCAGCGCCTCGACCGCCCGCAACTTCGCGGCGATTCTTGGAAACGACCTGAAGAGAATCCCGCCGAGGACGCTCTTCGCCTCCATCGGCCCGGCAACTACCCGCGAGGCCAGAGAGATGGGATTGGACGTGCAAATCGAAGCGGCGGAACACACCCTTCCTCACCTCATTGGCGCCATCCGAGCGCACTAACAGCGCGATCCCACCGGCAATTCAGTTCAGTGAAGAATTCCTCGCAAATCACCCGGCGGCTTCCGCTTTATCCTTGAAAGGCGGGAGAATCTTGGTCAGGACGAAGAGGAATATCAAAGGGCAAAGAAGGATGATCGCAGATATGAGAATCCCTTCTTTGCCGAAGAATTCCGGGTGGAAGTTGACCGCTCCTCTGAGCGTTCTCGACGCAAGCTGCCCGCCGATGATCAGGTTCCACAGAAAGGCGAATACGTGAGCCAGGACGAGGACCGACGAGATCACGGTCAGAGCGTGGCGAAGCCCGTCCTTCATCCTCAGGAGCAGAAGTGCCGACAGCAGAACGAACGGCACAACCAGCCCGGCAATGAGCTGCAGTCCGGTCAGCATGAACGGGAACTCGTTGTTGAGGGTTTGGAAGGCGAACCGCCAATCGGGGCGGGAACCGTAGGTGCTGTGCAACAGGTTCAGGAGCTGGAGCACTCCGCTCAGAACCAGAAAGCTCCACAGATAGACGGACATGCTGCGGACACAGCGGGCGTCCATTCTCCGACCCTTCGCTTTCATGACCACAAAGTACAGCACTTCGATCAAACCCACGCCGCAAACCACCGCCGACAGCAAGAAGGTGACCGGTATCAGGGGCGAAGACCACAACGGCATGGCCTCCAGGGAGCCGAAGAGAAATCCTACGTACCCGCTCAGTATGCAAGCCGTGGGAACGCCCAGAAACGCCAGAAACTTGATGATTCGCCTATCTATGAGAGAAGAGGCTTCCGTTATATCCTTTACGCCCAGAGCGAGGATCGAGTAGAAAGTCCGTTTGGCGCCGGCTGCCGCCTTCGCGAACTCCACAATTTGCGGCCGGAAGACGAACCACACTTCCAACAGGACAAGGCCCAGATAGAAGCCGTAGATGTAGCCAAAGGTGGACATAGCGGACGTGGTGCTCGGCGTGAACATGATCCGGAACGCGCCTTCCGGATGCCCCAGGTGAAATAAATGAGGAAGTCCGGCAAACGCGGCAAACGCCAGCGAAGCCAGCAAGGCGAGGTTAGCGACGGGCTTCAAGCTCTCTTTCCCGAAGAGGCGGTACAGGGTCGAGACGAAAAAGCTGCCCGTGGTCGCGAAAACCATGAATGGGTAAATGACGATTACTATTTCCCAGTAAACCCGCTCGTTGGGGAAAACGAAGCCGAAAAGCATCTCTCCCATTTATCTCACTTCCGTGTCAAGTCCGATGTAACAAACCTTGGGATCTGTGCCCAATTCTTTTCTGAGGACGTCAACCCGCTCGGAATGAAGCACCTTGGCCGTCGGCGAATCCGGGTCAGCGACATCCCCGAACTGCCTGGCGCCCGTCGGACAAGCTTCCACGCAGGCGGGGAGGAGTCCCCTGGTGATTCTGTGGTAGCACCATGTACATTTGTCGGCCGTCCGCGTGTCGGGATTCTTAAATCTCACGCCGTACGGGCAAGCTTGAATGCAGTAGGCGCATCCGATGCAGTAATTCGGATCGGTCAAAACAACGCCGTCCGGTGATTGATACGTCGCTCCGACGGGGCAGACGGGAACGCACGGAGGGTCGGAGCAGTGATTGCAGAGCTTGGGGACGAAGAAAGCTTTCGCCACCTCCGTTAGCGGCACTGATTCCAATTCCTGGAAACCGTGCAGAGCCCCGTCCGGGGAATCAACGGTGACCTTGGAATCCTTGCCGATGGTGTACCTCTCCACCCAGGTTCTGAAAAAGCCCTTCGGCACCTCGTTTTCCAGTTTGCAGGCTCTGACGCACGCGCCGCAGCCGATGCACTTCCGCGTATCCACAATGAAGGTGTACTTGTGGCCCTTGAGGCTGTACTTCTTCTTTGGGGCTTTATCGCCCGCCCCCAGCAAGCGCCGGGAGAGGACAACGGCGCCAGCGGGAACCAACAAGCATGCGCGTTTCAGCAAATCTCTCCGTGAGACCTTCATTATCTGTTTCCTATATGGCAGGATAGTGAGGAACGTGGCACTCGATGCACCTCTGACCGTCTTTCATGTTGTGTTCTTCCAAATGCTTTTTGTGGTCGTACGGCTCCGGCACCTTGGGTCTGGCAGCCAGAATGCCGTGGCAAGTCAGACAAAGCTTGTCGGAGGTGTCCTTTGTTATGACAAACTCCTTCAAATCAGGGTTCGCTTTCATCCTCTCAACGTGCTCCTTACACTTCGAGTGGCAGTTCTCGCACGCATTCACGGAATGAACTCCTTCTTGCCAGTATTCGGAGCCGACCCACACTTCTCCGCTCTCCTCCTCGTGGCAATCCAGGCACGTCTGGATGCTCTGGAACACCACCGGAAGATTCATTCGCTCCTCAATGGAACGGCCTCGGTAGTGACCGTACTGCCCGAAGGACTTTGGAACCGACGCCGACCGGGCGATGATAAAACCTGCAATCACCACCAGAAGGATGACCGCTACATGGATGATATGCCTGATGTCCTTGAATTCTATCCGCTCCGTCACTTGCAACTCTCTCCGCTGACGATTGCTTTACCTGGGCCGCGGCGCCTGTTGAAAAATCGGCCGCTACTCCCTTTTAATTCCTCACTTCTTTGGCATGTAGTGCTTGATCATCTCCCACGAAACGTCGAAATCGAACCCTGTCTTGTTCCCTTTCTTATCGGTATAGCGTTCCCGATTCCAAGTGGGGCTTTCGGGGTTATGGCACTTCGTGCAAACGTTCTTCGCAAGATAGACCAGACCCATAGCAACCGCTCTCTCGCGGTCCTTCATGATAGAAATCTTGGAATAGTCTTTTCCCGCACCGTGGCACG
>JABMQX010000478.1 GCA_013203085.1 bacterium
GAGATGCCTATGGGTGGGGATGTTGGCGATAACGACCCCATTTACCTTCACGGTGGGGGCGACATGTCCGTTACGAACAGCGTCTTCGCCATCGGTGGCGACGATGGTATAGACACCCTCAGCTCCCAGCCCTTGATAGAAAACTGCATAGTCCACGGGTTTCTGGACAAGGGCATCACTGTCTATTACGGCGCCCCTCGGATAAACAATTGCCTGGTTCTATACAACGACTACGGTATCTCCGCGAAGGGAGACGGCACGGATGTCTATGTGGACAAAACGACCGTTGCCGGAAACCGCTGCAGCTTGCAGTCGAGAGACAAGTACGGCGTGCCTGACGCGGTCATCAAATACTTCGTGACCAATTCCATCGTTTGGGACACTGGTGTCGCAATTCAGACGGACTATCCCATCGAGGACATCAGCATTACATATTCCGTCGTGCCGGCCGCCGAGCCTTTCCCCGGCGACGGCAACATCACGGATGATCCACGCTTCGTTGAGCCGGACGCCAATGATTTCCGGTTAGACGAGGATTCCCCCTGCCGCGGCGCCGGACAGAACGGCGTGGACATGGGATTCGCCTATCCGGACCCTATGTAGCGAACCAAACGCCCGCCTTGACGCATACTTCGGCGCCCTGAGAAAAATCAGTTGCCTGTGGCTGAAATGACCTGACCATATTCCAAACATGAGAAAGAAAGTCATCATCGGAATGAGCGGGGGGGTGGATAGCAGTGTTGCCGCTGCTCTCCTCAAACAGCAGGGATACGAGGTCGTCGGCGTCACGCTGGTTCTTCTTCCACGGAGGCTTGATAGCGACCGCCCCGACTCCTGCTGTGGCGCAAAAGCAGTTGAGGACACAAGGGTTGTTTGCCAGCAATTGGACATTCGCTTCTATGCGGTGAATCGGCGGCAGAAGTTCCATGAGCACGTAATCAATTACTTCTGTGATGAATACGTTGCCGGGCGCACGCCGAACCCTTGCATAGTCTGCAACCGCGATCTGAAGTTCCCGGAACTTCTTCGCCTGGCTCAAATCCTCGATGTCGACTACGCCGCCACCGGGCATTATGCCAGGACGGAAAAAGGCGATGGCGGGCTCTTTCGCCTTTGTAAGGGAGTTGATGACGCCAAAGAACAATCCTATTTTCTTTACTCACTCACTCAGGAAATGCTCGGGAAAATCATCTTTCCCCTTGGCGAAATGACGAAAGAGGAGGTCAGACGTCTCGCGGGCGAGCTTGAGCTCAAAGTCCACGGAAAGCCCGAGAGCCAGGAAATCTGTTTCGTCGCAGAGAACCGGTATCAATCGTTTCTCAAGAAATGGATTCCAGAGAAGCTGCGCCCCGGCTCCATCTACGACACAAAGGGCAACGAGATCGGACGGCACAAGGGCATTTCCCTTTACACTATCGGGCAGCGGAGAGGAATCGGAATTCCCAACGAAAAGCCCCTCTACGTCCTCTCCATAAATCCTGTTGACAACAGCATCGTCGTCGGCTCGGACGCGGAGTTGTTCAAGACCGAGCTTATCGGCAAGGAAACAGTGTGGGTCTCAGGACATCCCCCGCAAGAACCAATCGAAGCCGAGGTCAAGATCCGCTACAGTCACCCCGGAGCGAAAGCTCTCGTCATTCCTGTGGGAGGTGGGCGAGTCAAGGTCGTCTTCGAGCAGCCGGAACGAGCCATTACACCCGGACAGGCTGTGGTCTTTTACGACGGCGAAACCGTCTTGGGCGGGGCCTGGATCGAATCAGCCGTGGGAGGTCCGTGAGCTCATGCCCTGCTCTCGCTCGTGGGCGACGTTTTCTTCAAGGGTCTTCTGCAGTTCTTTGGGGGTCCTGTAGTCACCAGCGTAGCAACTGACGACAGGCAGGACGGACAGGTGCCGATGGATACTCACCTTCTGTCTGCATCCGTATTTGCGGAAAAACGACTTAATGCGTTTCTAAAGAAGGTCCACGATGCTTCAACGAACTACAGATGTCTCGTCCCGAAAGCAACCAGGGTAGCGGCATAGTTACCCGGCTTCGCTTATATCCCTCACCACACTGACACCATGCGGCTGCTAATCGGAGAGTTGGAGTCCTGGATAAGGGCAGCGGACTTCGAGGCGATGGGTCAGGGGGTTACGATACTACATATGCCCTGCCGTTGGTTTTCGCGCAAAAAATTTCCAAATTGTTTTTCTGGGCTTGAAGGGACTTTCCTATGAAACGACAGCACGTCCGAGTCATAGCGTTCGCGCTGTTGGCAGCCGGGGTGATAAGGACTGTCACTTGGCTGTGGCCCAGGACTTCACCGCCTGATCCCCCACCTGCCAAAATCTGTGCCAGAACCGATATGTGTTCA
>JABMQX010000479.1 GCA_013203085.1 bacterium
AAGGTCAGGTATGCGAATAATCATGTGGAGACGAAGCAAATCTACGGTATAGTAACATTAGAAATGAAGGGGAGAACCGGAAATTTCGACGTGTTGGCGGAAGCCGAAGGGTCACAGCCCCTTATTGGGCAGATGGTCCTGGAACGTCTTGATCTGGTTGTTGAGCCAAGCACAAGAAGAGTCATCCCTAATCCCAGATCGCCGGACATGCCCATGGTCGAAATACTGATGGCAACTACTTCTGATAACACGCATGCGGTTCGCTGACTTTGGGGCAGGCTACTCGGCCGCTTCATAAGGACACCAACCATGACACGCCATCTTTGCGAGTCCCGCTGAAGCGGGATTCGAATCCGCCCGCGCGAATTCCTTTCGATGAGAGGGGGCCACGTCTATGTCGCACGAAAGCGACCGTCTCAAAGCAATCCGCGATATCGCGGCCCGTGCTGATGGGCTCTGCGAGGAAATGCTCGCCAAGTTGTGCGATCGAGGCCTTGTTTCCAAAGGGCGTACCCGACAAGCTGTGGAACGTGACAGGGAGTTCAAGTTGGCAATCCTGCCTCTTTTCCTCTTCACGCGTGACCTGTTCAGGTCGATCAGGAGACTGGAAGGTTCCGATTCTTTGCTACCCTGCAGGATTCTTGCGCGATCGCTCTTTCAGGCGGTTGTGAACTTGATCTATATCGGTACGGATCCGCCGAATCTCGCCCACCGCTTTCTGACACACGATGACGCCCAACGTTATAGGCATCTTCTTATCTTGAAGAAGCTCGGCGGGCACCCGCGCCCCTCAGACGCTGCCGAGATAGAATCGCGTTGGCAGCAGGTCAAGCCTATCCACGGGACAGGAGAGGGCAAGAAGAGCCCCAATCCTCATTGGCACGGGCGAAACCTGCGCTGCATCTGCCATAGCTTGAAGGGTCCGTACCCTCAGCTCGAACGAGACTATCACCACTTCTACAAACCGGATTCGGACGTCGTACACGCATCCGTTCAGGTGGCGAGCCGCTATGTTAGTCTCCAGAGCGCAGGCGAGGGCTGGGAACTCTGCCGCAAACCAACGCCATCGGAGCGCGTTTTGCTCCTTACAAGGTGCGCCCAGCACCTCCTGTGGATGGTGGCAGCGGTCGAAGATTCCCTCTCTTTGGGCCTAGGGAAGGCCGCGCAGCAGCTGCAGAGGGAAATCAAACAGCTAGCCGCCAGCAGCAGCAAGCGCCCATCAGACGGCGGCGAGGCCGATGAGCGTGTGCAATAAAGTTCCCGTGGCGCCCCAGCTTCAAACCCCCACGTTATCCTCCTCATCCTTGAAGATATACCCCTGCTCCTGGCGGTCGAAGTTCACCTTGTTCTTTCTCAGGTAGGATTCGAAAACATCTTTTGCGGAGAGGCCGAGGGTCAGGGCGAGGGACATGAGGAAATGGAACATATCAATGATTTCGACCTTGGCGTTCTGCTTGTCAAAGACCTGGTATTGAGCCCACCATTTCCAGGGAACGCTGTCAACAAGCTCCGCAAGCTCTTGCCCCAGAGCGCGGGCGTAATTCAGAATCCACTTCTGTCTTTCGTCGTCGTCCATTGCGTCGGTGTCCACACCGACCCTCTTGTTGAGGTTCTTCTGTAACTCAAACATTGTCTCCAGCATGTCGCCCATTGGAGCCGCCTCTCTTTTTTGCCGATGCCGCGCAACCGCGCCTCTTTGCCATCTCTGCGGCCTCTGCGGTGTCTGAGGTTCTCGATCGTGCTTTGACCGCAGAGGGCGCCGAGAGCGAGGAGAAATGTACCCTTGTCGTTTCATAGTAGCACATGGGTGCGAAAACTTGAAGTGAGAGTTGCCTGCAAGGCTGTGTCGAAAGCTTCGTCAGCGCGTAAAATTCTTTGACAGCATCCGACGTCCTCTGTTACATTATCGGAGCGAAGGTGCTGGAGGGACTTGCGTGTAGCCCCCGGTTGCTCCGGGGTGTTTTGCTGCTATTCATCCTCTGGCCGTGCACCCCGCTGATCGTCACTCGCCGTGCATGCTGCAAGACCTCTTAGCTTGGAAACATGCCTTTGACTGAGGGGAGCAACGCGGCGGAATGAGGCGAGACCGGAGGTGAAATAGAGGCATTGCCCCGGCGTCAGGAACTTCCCGCAAACGGGCACGCTGGCCCAACAAATCATCATAGAAGGAGGAGAAGAACGTTTATGGAAATGAAAAAGCTGGTCTCTCTCTGCAAGAGGAGAGGCTTCATATACCCGAGCAGTGAGATATACGGAGGCATAAACGGTTGCTGGGATTACGGTCCCTTGGGTGTGGAGCTGAAAAGGAACATCAAGGAG